>JAZSKM010000153.1:0-2554 GCA_045534835.1 Eubacteriales bacterium
ATATTGTCAATGAACAATGTTCCTTCGTAAATTGTTGAGGAGTGCGTAACAATAGAAGTTATCGCTGAAAGAACGGAAGTAAGAGCCCCTGTGTAAAGAGTATAGTCACCGACAGGCATGTCGTTAAAGCATACCTGATACGCAATGAATATAAAAAACGCACAGTTAAAGACTGTCGATACTGTATGTACAATCATATGCAAAAAGTCTTCACGGAGCATTATGCGCCTAAGTCCAGTGAAATAGGAAGAAAATACTTCTTTATATTTGCCGATAAATGTATCGTGCAGGGCAAGGAGCTTTATTTCTTTTACCTGGTCCTTGTTTGTCAAAGTGCCGGTAAAGTAGTTCATACGGCGACGGTCGGTTGTATGGTCTTTTATGTATCTGAAAGTAATCTTTCTGTACTTAAAATTTATCAGTGCAGTGGGTGCTGCCATAATTATAAGTGCAAGTGGGATAAGCGGGTGGAGGGCAGTTAAAACCGATATAAAGCTTAAAGCACTGATAACATTACTGAAAAGCGAAAGGGTAGCTGTCATTATTGAGATCGGACGTGTTGAAGCCTCTCGATTGGCGTTCTCAAGCTTTTCATAAAACTCGGGATCGTCATAGTTTGCAAGGTCAATGTCCTTTGTCTTCTCGGAAATCTGAATTTTTATGTGATTTGTAACCATTTCCCCAGCGAGGCGTGTAAGCGTGCCCTTTAACTGAGATGATGCGCGGGAGAAAATCAAATACAGAAATTGAAGTATAAGCAGTGCGAACACGGGCTGCATTGCACCCCATGACTTGTGGCCGAAAACCTCAATAAGCGCATTAATAAGACGGCTGGCAATGTAAGTGTTAAGCAAGGGTAAAACGCCCTCTAAAACGCTTATTACCACCATACCGATAAGCAAAAACTTATTGGTATCCCAGACGAGTTTCAGAATGTACAGGAGTCGTTTCGATGTCCCTTTTAGTTTTTCGATAGGTGAGATCGAAGCGTTAGCGTTTACGTCCATAATAGTTACTCCTTGAAAATTCATTTTTTGTATTATACCACAGTATTGAATATTTTTCTATAGAAACTTGCATTTTTTTATGAAATGAGATAAAATTAAGATATATTTTATTTGGAGTGTGCTATGAATAATATTTTCTCTTCTGCGGATATTCTTTTGCCGAAGAAAATCAGCAGTCCCGAGTTTGCAAGCAAATGGGCGGTTATCGCTTGCGATCAGTTTACCGCTGAACGTGAATACTGGGTTAATGTCGAAAAAGAGGTGAAAAATGCGCCAAGCGCACTCAATATAATTTTGCCAGAAGTTTTTCTCGGTGAAAAGGAGAAGCGTTTTCCCGACATTGCTAAAAAAATGGTTGAATACAAGCAGTCTGTCTTTGAGGAGTATAAAAACTCAATGATATTTGTTCGCCGTACCGTTGGCAAAAAGGTGCGGCTTGGAATAGTTGGCAAAATAGACCTTGAGGAGTATGATTATTCTGTCGGTTCAGCTTCGGCTGTGCGTGCAACTGAGGGGACTGTTCTTGAAAGAATACCTCCTCGCGTTGCAGTAAGGCGTAATGCCGTTATTGAATCTCCCCACGTAATGCTGCTTATAGACGATATTAATAATAGTGTCATAAAACCTCTTGATCAAGAGATTGATAAAATTACGAAGTTGTATGATTTTGATTTGATGCTTGGCGGTGGTCATATCGAGGGATATCTGCTTTCTTCGGAAATTGCCGATGTTGTTAGCAAACGCTTAGATGATTTGTTTTCACATAACGAAAGCAGTATTAAATTTGCCGTAGGTGACGGTAACCATTCGCTTGCGAGTGCAAAGGCGAGATATGAGGAGCTTAAAGCAGAGATAGGAGATGAGGCAAAGACACATCCGCTACGCTATGCCCTGTGCGAAGTGGTAAATCTTCACGATGAAGCACTCGAATTTGAGCCGATATATAGAATAGTAAAAACTGAGGATAAACAAAAACTTCTCTCAGACTTGAAAGAATATAGGAAGAAGTGCGGTAGCGGCAAACAGACCGTCGAATGCATTTACGACGGCAAGAGTGAAGCGATTGCCCTTGGAAGCGGAACCCATATGCTTACCGTTGGAACTCTTCAGAATTTTCTTGATTCGTATAAAGACATTGAAATTGATTATATTCACGGCCTCGACTCGCTAAAAAAACTTTCCGAGGACGAAAATACGATTGGTTTTATCTTTGAAGGAATGCGAAAAGATGAACTGTTTTCCGTTGTTGAGCGCGATGGCTCACTTCCGCGAAAAACATTTTCAATGGGCGAAGCACGCGACAAGAGATACTACATAGAGTGCCGCGATATTACTGAATAGAACAAAAAGCGAACAGGAATTTGCCTGTTCGTTCTTTGTTTTGACAATGCTCCAAAATAATCGCTCAAAAGCCGACATCATTTTGAGAGTATATGTAATACAATACATATACGAGGTGATTCAATGGTTCAGGTGATTTACGGCGATGTGCTGCTTCTTATAGATTTTTGCCTTGACTTTTTCGTTCTATATACAACAGGTATCTT
>JAZSKM010000047.1:0-1511 GCA_045534835.1 Eubacteriales bacterium
GCATAAAAATTCCGCTCATCTGAGCGGAATTTTTTATTGGTTTTCAAGTATTTCTTTCAGGTAATTTTTATATTCTGCCTTTGTGCTTTCGGGGGCTTTGATATTCACGTTTTTGCCAAGGCCTGCAAGCCAGCCGAAAAACTGCGGACTTACGAACACTCTCGTCGTAATATCGAAACTGCCGTCGCTATGCAGAATAAAGGTCGGCTCTTCGCCGAAGCGGTCGATTATCGCACCTGCCATACTGCCATCACAGTGAAGCGTTACGAGCGTTTCGTTGCCGCCGAACATACCAAAGGACTTGCTGTCATAGCGGCTCATGTCGGGGGCATTTTTTCGTGACTCTGCCGAGCGGCTTTCTTCCAGAATGCATACGTTTTGCATACGGTCTACACGGTAGTGGCGAACCTCGCCGCACTCTTCAAAAAATCCGATAAGATAGTAGTTCTCGTTGTCGAAAAGCAGGGAAAACGGGCTTACCGTATATACGTATCCGGGCGTTTTTTCAACGAGTTCTTTTTTATTATTGTATCGGAAATACGAAAATGTGATTTTTTTATCGTCACGTATTGCTCTGTGAATGGCGTCAACAATGTAGAAAATCTTTTCGTTCGGAGTTCGTGAAGAGGTGGTATGAACCTGACGGTCAAGCTCTGTCGCACCGTAGCGGCTGGTATGCTTATATAGCTTTTTCGTGATTGCGGCACACTTTTTCGCCGTGAGAAAACTCGAGGACTGAATTATATCCACAAGCGTTTTCAGTTCTGCAAGCTCGTAGTCGCGTTCTGCAAGGTAGTAGCCGCGACCTGACTTTTCGATAGCATAACCATAGTCGCAAAGGGTGGCGATATCGTTGTAAAGTGCCTTTCGCTCTGCGGAAATTCCGTAGTGAGAAAGCATTTCCGAAAGGTCGGAAATGCCTAAAGTATGGTTTTCGTCCGTTTCCTTGCTGAGTATATCAAGCAGATAAAACTGTTTTAATTTCTGATTTGCCGAGCGTGCCATTATGCTATCTCAAGAGCAAGCTTCATCATCTGGGTGAAGGAATTCTGTCTTTCTTCAGCAGAGCAGGCATCATCCGAGAAAAGGCAGTCGGAAATCGTGCAGATGCAAAGTGCATTCTTGCCTGCGCGCGCCGCATTCATATAGAGTGCCGCACTTTCCATCTCAACCGCTAAAACTCCCATCTTCTGCCACTCGAGCGTACGCATACCGTCATCGTAGAAAAGGTCGTTTGAGAGAATGTTGCCTACTTTGTAGGAAAGCCCTTGCTTTTCCGCCTCGTCAACCGCCTTTCTGAGCAGGGAATAGCTTGCAGTGGGGGCGTATGTGCCCGGCAGACCGAACTGATTTGCATAAACGCTGTTGTAGCTTGCACTCATAGCGATAACGATGTCACGGAGCTTAAGCTCTTTGGATATAGCGCCCGCAGAGCCAATACGGATAATGTTGTCAACGTCGTAAAAGTTGAAAAGCTCGTAAGAATAAATTCCGATAGAGGGCATACCCAT
>JAZSKM010000185.1:0-12120 GCA_045534835.1 Eubacteriales bacterium
ACCGGTTATGAGCCGGTAGCTCTAACCAACTGAGCTAATGGTCCGTACCTTAATATTATACATTCTCTTTTTTACTTTGTCAAGTATAGCATTGACAAATTTGAAAAAAAGAATTATACTTTATTTGTAATCTATTAAAAAGGAGTTCCTTTTATGAAAAAAATACTTTCTATCCTTCTTGCATCCGCGCTTCTGGTCGTTTGCCTTGCATCCTGCGGCACTCACGCAGCAGCAGCGGCACTTGATGAGATGCTTGCAACCGTTAAAAACGGCGACTTTGAAAACGCTTACATCCTCGCTGACAGCCTCTTCTACGGCGAAGATAAGGAGCTGCTCACCGCTATGTATAAGAATTTTGACTACACCATAGGCGAAGTTACAGAGACTGATGGCTTTGCTCTTGTTAGCGTTGCAATAACTATGACCGACATCGGCAAGATATTTATGGACTATATGGCAGAAGCAATGAGCGGAAATGAAACCTCCGAAGACCGCTTTGCCGAGATGCTAAGCGAAGAGGATGCTCCTACAAAGACCTTTGATGTCAAGGTTAATATGTACGAGATGGGTGGAAATTGGACTCTTTCCGAGGGTGCAGATGCCCTTACCGATGCGCTTACAGGCGGTCTTCTCTCCGCTTTTGAAGGCATTGTAGAATAATTACATAACATAAAAAAAGCAGACCTTAAGGTCTGCTTTTTTTATTTCTTCATCTTTTCTGCAGCTTCGGCGGCGGTGAGCAGCTCCTGCTCGCCCGTAGTCATATCCTTAAGCATAATCTTCCCGCACTCTGCCTCGCTGTCGCCGACAAGCGCAACATACGGAATACCGCTGCGGTTTGCAAACTTCATCTTGGGCTTCATACCCTTGTCAAGGCAGTATACGTCAACATTGAAGCCTGCCGCACGGATTTCAGCCGCGCTCTTAAGTACAAACTCAATGTGATTTTTGTCCATAGGAACAAACAGAACATCGGTAAGACTGCCGCTATCACTTGTAAGAATATTCTCGCTGCGAAGCTGTGAGAACAGACGGGTAAGACCTATCGAAATGCCGATGCCGGGGAGACGGTCATCGGTATAATAGCCTGTGAGATTGTCGTATCTGCCGCCCGAGCATACACTGCCGAGGGTAGGATAGTCAACCATCTTTGTTTCGTAAACGGTACCCGTGTAATAGTCAAGGCCGCGCGCTATGGTAAGGTCGATTGAAATATTCTTTTCGGGAATACCGTACATATACGCATAGGAAACGACCTTATCAAGCTCGTCTACGCCGCAATTAAAGGTTTCATCCTCACAGTCAACTGCACGAAGCGCCGCAATAACCTCGGAATTTGAGCCGGCGATATTTATAAACTCAAGTATCTTCTCTGCCGCCGCGCCGTCAACGCCGAACTCGGAAAGCTCTGCCATAACCTTTTCGGTGCCAATCTTTTCAAGCTTGTCTATAGTACGGAGAATGTCGCCTATCTTATCCGCAAAGCCGAGGCTTGAGAAAAAGCCGTTAAGCACCTTGCGGTTGTTGATACGGATAACAAACTCGCCGAAATTCAGTTTGGTAAATACATTGTAAATTACCGCTGGCATTTCGGCATCGTACATAAGGTCAAGCTCTTCTGAGCCGATTATGTCGATATCGCACTGGTAAAACTCGCGGAAACGTCCCTTCTGCGGGCGCTCACCGCGGTAAACCTTGCCCATCTGGTAGCGCTTGAACGGGAAAACAAGGTCATTTTTATGAAGCGACACATAGCGTGCAAGCGGCACTGTGAGGTCAAAGCGCATCGAAAGGTCTGTATCGCCCTTGGTAAAGCGATATATCTGCTTTTCGGTTTCGCCGCCTGCCTTTGCAAGCAGTACATTTGAATACTCAAGCACGGGAGTGTCGAGCGGCAAAAAGCCGAAGCTCTCATATGTCTGGCGTATGGTGCCATACATTCTGTTAAAGAGTATCTGGTCGGGGGGAAGAAGCTCTAAGGTGCCCTGAAGCACGCGAGGCTCGGTCTTGTTATTAGACATTTGATTTTCTCCTTTAAGTACGGAACTGATATTCGTAAAGGTCCTTGTAAATTCCGCCGATTTCCATAAGCGCATCGTGGTTGCCGCGCTCTTTTATGCCCTCGTCGGTCATCACTATTATTTCATCAGCCTTTTTAACCGTAGACAGTCTATGTGCAACAACTATTGTCGTTCTGCCCTTGGAAAGCTCCGAAAGGCTCTCTGAAATCTGCTTTTCGGTTGCATTGTCGAGTGCGCTTGTCGCCTCGTCAAGAATAAGTATAGGGGGATTTTTAAGGAACACGCGGGCTATTGCAACTCTCTGCTTTTGTCCGCCCGAAAGCTTGACTCCGCGCTCACCCACCTGCGTTTCATAGCCCTCGGGGAGAGTCATTATGTACTCGTGGATGTTTGCACGCTTTGCCGCCTGTATCATCTCTTCCTCGGTAACATCCTTTGAGCCGTAGCAGATGTTGTCGCGGATAGTCGAGTCAAAAAGAAATACGTCCTGCGAAACTATACCGACCTTGCTTCTGAGCGAATCAAGTTTGATATCGCGGATGTCCACGCCGTCTATTTTCACACTGCCGCTTTCTATGTCATAGAAACGCGGAATTATATTGCAGATAGTGGTCTTTCCGCCGCCTGACGGGCCGACAAGAGCAAGAGTCTTACCCGGGGCCACTCTGAACGAAAGGTCCGAAAGGATAGTCTTTGAACTCTCTTCGCCGTAGCGGAAGGTAACGCCCTCAAAGGTGATCTCACCATTAACCGAGTCTATCTCCCGTGCATGGGGCTTGTCCGCCTCGGCAGGGGTATCCATAATCGAGCAGAAGCGTTCAAAACCGCTCATACCGTTCTGGAATTGCTCTATAAAGTTTACCAGTCTGTTTATCGGATCGATGAACACGTTGGCATAGATAAGGAAGGATGCAAAATCGCCGGGGGTAATCTCGCCGTAAACGCAGAAAAGACCGCCGCTGACAAGCACAAGGAGCTTTAGCATATCGAACATCATCGTAGACGTACTGTGGAACTGCGCCATTGCCGCAAGAGCCTTTGCACGCACGCTGACGTATCTTTTCGTTACTATATCAAACTTCTCGTTTTCATAGTCGTCCGCAACATACGCCTTGGTAACGCGGACACCCGTAAGGCTGTTTTCGATAGTCGCGTTTATAATCGCGTTTTCGGCACGCATCGCCTTGAACTGCACGCTCATCTTTTTGCGCATCTTCATCGCGAACACTACCATTATCGGTATGCACGCAAATATTATCAGCGCAAGCCAGAGGTTGACACTCGCCATCATCGCAAACGAGCAGATAAGAAGCACCGCGGCAAGAAAAAGGTCCTCAGGACCGTGGTGTGCAAGCTCGCATACGTCAAGCAGGTCGCCTACGATACGCGAAATAAGAGCGCCCGTCTTGTTATTGTCAAAAAACGTGAACGGCAGCTTCTCAATATGAGAAAACAGGTCGCGGCGCATATCTGCCTGCATCTCAGAACCTATGCGGTGACCGTAGTCCTGAATAAAATAGTTCATAAACCGCTTTGCTATATAAAGAACAACAAGCACAGCGGCCATAATGAGTATAAGCTTTACTTTTTTGTTTTCAATGTAGTCGTCTATCATAAGCCCTGTGAGCTTAGGATAAAACAGGTTGCAAAGAGCAACTCCGAGCGCGCAAAGCATATCCAGCGTAAAGGTCTTTAAATAGGGCTTATAGTACGCGCAAAATCTTTTTACCATATTCATAAAACTCCATTCGCCTCCAATTTACCATTATAAAGAAGTTTTCGCGTAAAGTCAATCAATAGCATCAAATTTCATAAAAACTCTTCCATTTTTATTTCATATATGGTATTATAGAATAGATAAATTATGTAAAGTGAAGGGAGTGTGCCCTGTGAAAAGCGATGTCATTTTTTCTCTCTCTGCAGAGGAAACCGAAAATACAGGGCGCTCACTTGCAAAAAGCCTTGTTGATGCAGGCAAAACAACCGTTTTTATCGCGCTTTACGGCGACCTCGGCGTTGGCAAGACCGCGTTTGTCCGCGGCTTTACCTCAGAGATATGCCCTGAGGCGCGTGTGAAAAGTCCGACATACACCGTGGTAAACGAGTATCGCGGCGGAAGGGTTCCCGTATTCCATTTCGATATGTACCGCATTGACGGCGAGGACGACCTTTACTCCACAGGCTTTTACGACTATATCGACGAGGGCTTTATCCTCTCGGAGTGGAGCGAGAACATCCCCTTCGCTCTGCCAAAAGAAAGAGTAGACGTGACAATAGAGAAGGACGGCTGTGACAAGCGCCGTATAACCATTTCGGAGCAGATATGATAATTTTAGCACTTGACTCTACGGCAAAGGCCGCCGCTGTCGCACTGCTTGACGGCGAGAGGCTTATCGCAAAAAGTATGAATAACGACGGTGGTTCTCACTCCTGCAGTCTTTTGCCGATGGTGGAAAAGCTGCTTATAGATAACGCTCTTTCGATAGACGACGTAGAGCTGTTTGCCGCGAGCAGCGGTCCCGGCTCCTTTACGGGAGTGCGTATCGGTGCCGCGACCTTAAAAGGACTTGCCTTTGCCAAAGAGCGCCCGTGTGTACCCGTGAGCGCGCTTCACGCGCTTGCGTACAATATGCGCGACAAGGACGGCTACGTTTGCGCGCTTATGGATGCGCGCCGTGGCCAGTTTTACACAGCGCTTTTTGAAGTAGCAAGCGGCGAGGTAAAGCGTGTCACGCCCGATGCGGCAAAAAGCGGCGAGGAGATCGCAAAAGAGCTTGCAAAATACTCTGAGGTTACCCTTGTGGGTGACGGTGCCGAGGCTGCACTGCCGTATTTTTCGGAATGCAACGTTACATTAGCCCCTGCCGGCAGACTTCTCTGCGACGGAGAAAGCGTAGGACTGCTCGCCCTTGCCGAGTACGGGAGGGGAAGAGCGATAAGCGACGCCGAGTTTGCCCCAACCTACCTCAGACTCCCACAGGCGGAGCGCGAAAGACTTGAAAAAGAAAAACTTGCGAAAACGGAGAAATAGACAATGAAAATTTTCGATACCATCATCATCGGCGCAGACAGCGCAGGCTACGCGCTCAAGCAGCAGATAAAGGAAAAGCTCATTGCCGACGGCTACAATGTCGTTGACAAGGGTACCGATTCTGATGCCTCCTGCCATTACCCCATCTACGGCAAGGCGGTTGCAGAGGCGGTTCAAGAGGGCGACGACAGAACCTGCGGCATACTCATCTGCGGCACGGGCATTGGTATGAGTATGGTTGCAAACAAGCATAAGGGTATCCGCGCCGCTTGCTGTGACGACACCTTCTCCGCGCGTATGACACGCGCTCATAACAACGCAAACATCCTCTGCTTCGGCGCGCGCGTTATCGGCTACGGACTTGCCTCGGACCTTGTTGACATATTCCTTGCCACCGCTTTTGAGGGCGGCAGACACGCAACAAGAGTTGATATGATAACGGAACTTGAAAACAACTGAGGATAAAGATATGCATAACATTCCTACGATAAGCGACCTGTACGACCTCTCACACTCTATTGCAGGCGAGTATCTCTCCCGCTTTACATATCCGTGGGAGGCACTTGAGGGACTCAAAAAATACATAATCGAGCTTGGAAATACTCTTCCCAAAGACGAGTATGACAATCCGAGCGAAAACGTGTGGATTGCAAAGGATGCGACCGTTGCACCCACCGCGTGTATAAACGGCCCCTGCATCATCGACCACGGTGCCGAGATACGCCACTGCGCCTATATTCGCGGCAGTGCGATAATCGGCAAAAACTCGGTTTTCGGCAACTCCTGCGAGGTCAAGAACTCCATCATCTTTGACGATGCGCAGACTCCGCACTACAACTATGTGGGCGACTCTGTTCTCGGCTGGCACTCGCATATGGGCGCAGGCTCGATCACCTCAAACGTAAAGAGCGACCGCTCTAACATAGTTATCCGTTGCGGCAAAGAATGCATCGAAACGGGAAGATACAAAGTAGGCGCAATGCTCGGCGACTATGTTGAGGTAGGCTGTAACAGCGTGCTTAACCCAGGCACAGTCATCGGCAAAAACTCAAATATATATCCCCTCTCCTCCGTGCGCGGCGTTATCCGCGAAATGAGCATTTACAAAAGTGCTGACAACATAGTCTTAAAAGACTATACCAAATAAACCGAAAGGAATATACTACCAATGGGAAGACTGTTCGGAACAGACGGTATCCGCGGCGTAGCAAATGAAAAGCTCACCGTAGAGCTTGCCGTCAGCACAGGCCGCGCAGTTGCGGCATCTCTCGGCCGCACAGGCAAGCGCACAAAGAAGCTTATCCTCGTAGGTATGGACACCCGTATTTCCTCGGATATGCTTGCATCCGCTATCATTGCAGGCATTCTCTCTGTGGGATATGATGTTATCAACCTTGGTGTCGTCCCCACTCCAGCAGTTGCATACCTCGTACGCAAGTACAAGGCGCGTGCAGGTATTATGATTTCGGCATCGCACAACCCGTATGAATTTAACGGTATCAAGGTGTTTAACAGCGAGGGACTCAAACTTGCCGATGCGCTTGAAGAAAACGTTGAGTCTATGGTTCTCGGCGAGGTTCCGATGCCTGCCCCCGCTAAAAGTGCAAATCTCGGCAGACTTATTCACGCGCCCGAGGCGCTTGACGAGTACATAAACTTTGTGTCATCCTCTATTGAGGGCGACCTTAAGGGACTCACAGTTGCATTCGACTGTGCAAACGGCTCTGCCTCTGCCACAGCAAAAAAGCTGTTTACCTCGCTCGGTGTAACCTGCCATATGCTCTCTGATGCTCCCGACGGAGTGAATATCAACACAAACTGCGGCTCTACTCACCTTGAAAATCTTATCGCCTATGTCAAGAAGAACAAGCTGGATATCGGTATCGCCTTTGACGGCGATGCTGACCGCGTGCTCTGCGTTGACGAGGGCGGCGATGTGGTTGACGGTGATATGATAATGGCTATTATGGCGCTTGATATGAAGGCGCGCGGCAAGCTCCGCGCCAACACCGTTGTCGGTACCATAATGACAAACTTCGGCTTTACCAAGTTCTGCGAAAAGAACGACATACGCTTTGTCGCTACCAAGGTAGGCGACAGATACGTGCTTGAAGAAATGCTTCTTGAGGACTACCGCTTCGGCGGCGAGCAGTCGGGACACATCATCTTCAAGGACTATGCGACAACCGGTGACGGCCAGCTCTCCGCGGTGCAGCTTCTTTCCCACATCAAGCGCAGTGGCAAAAAGCTCTCCGAGCTAAAGACCGTTATGACCAAGTACCCTCAGTTTATCGTCAATATCCGCACAACAGATGCGGCAAAGCTCGCTTTCTATACGGATGACGATATCAAAGCTATACTTGATGAAGGCTCAAAGGAGCTTGGGGAAACGGGCAGACTTGTCGTTCGCCCGTCAGGTACCGAACCGCTTATCCGCATTATGACCGAGGGCGAGGATGAAGTTCTCACCGAGGCTATTGCAAAGCAGGTTGCAGAGCGCATCGAAGAGAAGCTTAAGCAATACTGATATCGCGGCAACTAACAGTTGCCTGCAATATATCGCTCACTAAAAGTGCCTTTATCGGCACTTAGCGCCAGACTGCGTGAAGCAGTTAACGAGGTTTCGGGGCTAATCGAAGTTTCGGCGGATACCCCGACGGCATACTGCTGCCGTGTTTTCTTACAAAGCCGCAGAGTGATCTGCGGACAAAAGAGAAAACTGCAGAATATTTATTTAAAGAAACGGTGCCGCGCGCGGAGATGAGCGCCGGAGCGCGGCAAACAGGATATATCTATGTGCGGAATTACAGGCTATGTAGGCGCAAGAGAAGCGGCTGAGGTCGTACTTAACGGTCTGACTACCCTCGAGTACCGCGGCTATGACTCGGCAGGAGTTGCTGCTTTCAAGGATGGCAAGATCTCTGTTGTAAAAACCGTCGGAAAGGTTAGCGCCCTTTGCGACAAGGTCAAGGCAACGGGTGCTGTCAAAGGCTCACACTGCGGCATCGGCCACACCCGCTGGGCAACTCACGGAGAACCCTCCGACATAAACTCCCATCCTCACGGAACCGAGCATATCCAGATAGTACATAACGGTATTATCGAAAATTACGCTCCGCTTAAGGAAATGCTGAAGGCACACGGCTATGACTTCATCTCAGCTACCGACACCGAGGTTGCCGCAAAGCTTATTGCATACCACTATGCAAAGCTCGGCGACAAGAAGGATGCTCTCGCGGCGGCTATGCGCGAAATCGTAGGCTCTTATGCGATTGCGGTCATCTTCGACGACTGCCCCGATACAATCTTCTGTATGCGTAAGGACAATCCGCTTATCGTCGGCATCGGAGAGGGTGAAAACTTTGTCGCCTCGGATATCGCTGCCGTCCTCAGATACACCAAGAATTACTACCAGCTTGGCGAATGCCAGATGGCTGTCGTAACAAAAGATACAGTTAAAATGTTCGACATCGGCAAAAACCCCGTAGAAAACCCGCTCCTCACCGCTAACTGGTCTATCGAGGAAGCAGAACGCGGCGGTTATGAGCATTTTATGATTAAGGAAATCAACGAAGAGCCCGAGGCGGTTAAAAAGACTCTTCATCCGAGAATCAAGGATATGCTCCCTTGCTTCGAGGAAGAAAAGCTCTCTGACGAAATGCTTCGTAACATAAAGAGCGTGACCTTTGTCGCTTGCGGTACCGCAATGCACGCAGGTCTTGTGGGCAAGTGCATTATTGAAAATCTCTGCCGTATACCTGCCAAGGTTGAAATTGCTTCCGAATTCCGCTACAACAACCCCATTATCGAAAAGGGCGACCTTGTTGTTATCCTTTCCCAGTCGGGTGAAACCGCAGACTCGCTTGCGGCTCTCCGCCTTGCAAAGGAGCGCGGCGCATATACCCTCGGCATTGTAAACGTTATCGGCTCATCTATTGCACGCGAGGCTGACAATGTTATGTACACCTGGGCTGGCCCCGAAATTTCGGTTGCATCTACTAAGGCGTACACCGTTCAGATATGTCTGCTCTATCTCCTCACTATCCGTATGGCGCTTCTCGGCGGCAGACTAAGCGAAAGCGAGGCGCGCGAATATACCCGTACTCTTTACGAGGATATGCCAAGCCTTATCGAGAGCATCATTGCCCGCGAGGAGGAAATCAAGGCTGCAGCAGCCGATTTCTATGACCGCGAAAACCTCTTCTTTATAGGCAGAGGTATGGACTATCACCTTGCTACAGAGGGCTCGCTCAAGCTAAAGGAAATTTCCTACATCCACAGCGAAGCATACGCAGCAGGTGAGCTTAAGCACGGTACAATTTCGCTTATAACCGATGACGTTCCCGTAGTTGCAATAGCAACTATCGAAAGCCTCTACGAAAAAATGATAAGCAACATCCGCGAAGTCAAGGCGCGCGGCGCTAAAATCCTGCTTATCGCAAACGAAACCGCGACAGATGCGGCAAACGAGGCACAGAGAATTATCTATCTGCCAAAATGCAACGAGCTTTTCGCGGCAATACCGCTTGCAACCGTACTTCAGATGCTTGCATATCACATCGCAAAGCTGCGCGGCTGTGACATCGACAAGCCGAGAAACCTTGCAAAGAGCGTAACCGTTGAATAACGCGCTTGCAGTATTTTTAGGCAACTTCGGTCCCGAGTTTGAACCTATCGGTGTGTTTGCAATTGATGAAATGGCGAGATTTACCGCCACGTTTTGATTGAGAAAAAACCGACTCTGGAAACAGAGTCGGTTTTTATTTTTGACTGTTTAATCAAGCGGCTTCATTGTGGGGTAAGGGAATACATATTATCCAAACCGGATAATTACTGCTTCTTCATCTGCCGCAGGAACAGCAATACCGCTAATGTGAGCAAGATAGCGGCATATCCGAGTACCCACCATATATGAGGGAAAATACCTGAAAAATCTCCTGCAAGTACGGCACGCTGCATATCAACGGAGTGGACAAAAGGAAGCGCGTATGCAATCTTCTTAAACGCGCCGCCGACGAGTTCAAGATCAAACCAAACACCGGACAGCCACGCTGAAAGGTTGGTAAGCAAAGCCCCGCAAATGCCGCCGACCTGCTTGTCGGTAAACACGCTCCCACAAAGGAGGCCTAAAGCAATGTAGAGGACGGATACAGGAATAATGAATACGACGGCGTACAAAATATTTACAGTAACCTTGAGTCCGAGAACGATTGCGGCAATATAGCAAATAACGCATTGAGCAACAGAAATCGGAATAATAGGCAAAGTGTAACCGAGAATGAAATCCATCGGAGTCAGTGGCGTTGTATACAAACGCTGCAATAGCGAACTGCCTCTGTCTTTTGCGATAAGGGTTGCCGAAAATAAAGTCATAAATGCCAAACCGAAAACCGTTACACCCGGAGTCAAGCGCTGTATTTCAAACAGCTCTACGGGGATGTTTGCTTGTATAGCGCTTAACAATAAAATTAAAACAAGGGGAAAGCCGAGTCCGAAGAAAAGAGTCAGCGGATCTCGTAATATTTCTTTTGTATTTCTGTTTGCAAATGTGAGCATTCTCATTTTTCCGCCCCCTTAACAATACGAATAAATGCTTGCTCGAAATTATCCGTTTGCGCTGTTTTCTTAATCTTATCAGCGGTATCGCATATAAGGAGCTTGCCGTCTTTCATAATAGCGATACGGTCAGACAGAGCCTCCGCTTCTTCCATATAGTGTGTTGTCAGAATTACAGTGACCTTCCCTTTAAAAGAACGGATCAAATCCCACAGATCGCTTCGGGCAAGCACATCAAGACCAAGCGTAGGTTCGTCAAGGAACAATATCTCCGGTTCGCTGATAAGTGCCATAGCAATACTTAGCCTGCGTTGCCATCCACCCGACAGTTTACCTGCCTTTTTCTTACTGACAGATTCAAGTCCGAGCAGTTCGGTAAGCTCTGTAATTTTTGCTTTTTGCTTGCCCTTAGAAAAACCGTGAGCACCGCACATCAGCTCAAGATTTTCACGAACAGACAGTCCGGGGGCAACCGCAGTTTCCTGCGGGGAAACGGCTATAATTGATTTCACGGCGGCTGAATCATTGCAAATGCTTTTCCCGTTCAGAAAGGCATCGCCTCTTGTGGGTTGTGTAAGGCAGGACAGCATTTTGATAGTGGTTGTTTTTCCTGCACCGTTTACGCCAAGCAACGAGAACAATTCGCCCTTGCAAACGGAAAGACAAAGGTTATCAACCGCAACGACATCTTTATATTCTTTTGTTAAACCTTCAATTCTTATAGCATCCATATTTGATTACTCCATTCCATACTGTTTCCGAAGTCCCTGATATGAATCAGTGAGCATTTTGCTGACAAGCTCCCAATCAAGATCAAAAAAGCCTGTTGCAAACATCGTAGCAATTCCGTGAACATACGCCCACATTTCAAGATGGAACAACTTTGCATCTGCACCGCTAAGTCCCGTATTATTATGGACAATAGACTCCATTTCGTCAGTGAGTTCTGAATCTTCGGGGATTGATTCGCTTGATCTGTCACGCATATACAATAGTTTAAACAATTCTTTTTCTTCTTTTGCAAATCGAATATACGCCATACCGTTTGCCTTGTAGGCGGGAAACTCTCCGCTTTCTACTTCTCTAAGCATATACTCCTGACATAAAATATCCGCTTTTTCTACAACAGCAAGGCGCAGTTCATCCATCGTAGCAAAGTTGGAGAACACCGGTTGCGTAGAACAGTTCAATGCCGAAGCAACCGTTCTTGCATTTATCGCTTGCGCTCCGCTGTTTCGCACAATGTCAACGGCGGCTTTTATAATATCTTCTTTTGTTACTTTAACTTTAGGCGGCATAACGTACCTCCATAATATAATTGCTGTTATATATCATTTGTTATTTTACCATTATCCGTATTATAAGTCAATAGCTTTGACAAAAATAAGGCTCTGACCAATTATGGTCAAAGCCTTATAATGAAACCCTATATTTTTTAAGTAACAATACATCGCACCTCTGCAAAATACAGAAGTGGGATTGAGTTATATTAACCTATTTATATCACTTTTT
>JAZSKM010000097.1:0-19244 GCA_045534835.1 Eubacteriales bacterium
CTTATCTCTACAGTTCCGTTTAGCGGAGTCCCTCCGTTTATAACGATTTTATCCATAAAAGCCGAAGTTCCTTTCAAGACTTTAATATATTCTATCATACTGCAAGGCAATTTTCTACTGCCTGCCGCAAAAATTATTCAAATAATGAAGAATCAAGCGCGTTGATTATTGAGGTCCTTTTGTCAGTGTACGAAACAGCGTAGGCAGGTACAAGCCTTAGAAGATGCTGTTTTGTATCCTCGTAAAGCACATAGCAAAGGCGTATTTTTTCTACCGTACCCGTAATACCGCGAGCCTTTTCACTAAGCAGTATATTGGTGCGGTTTAAAAGAGGTGCTTCATCGCTTTCCTCAAAGCTGCCGAAAAAGTGTTTGCCCGATGCATATACTATTTTACCGTCGCTTATGCCAAAGGTGCAGTCATATCCATATAGCGGAATTCCGCTCTCCTCTTGCGATACGGTAAGCAGGTAAAGGTCGCCGCTTTTCAGCACGGCTACCCCGTCAAACGCATCTTTGTCATAGCCGAGCAGGGAGGCAAACAGCGCACGCGCGCTCACAAGCTCGTCCTCATTTTCTATCGGCTGACCTAAAGGCATATTTTCGTCAATGCTTGTTGAAACGTAGTGCACGGAAAGGTCGTTTCCCACAAACACCGTTTCTCCGAGAGAGTTTTCGGCGCGGATGCCGCTTGGCACAAGAAAAGCGCCTATAGGCTCTTCACCCAGTAGGAATGCCGCCGCACTCAGTAGGTAGTCCTCGCGGTCGTATACGGTGACAAGGCTCTTTGCCTCATCGTTTTTTACCGAAAGCATACTCTCGCTTACGTTAATGCCGCTTTTTTTAAGCACCTCTGCCGCACCCTTCGCCGTCTCGGCATCGGTAAATGCAGTTTCGGAGTAGGCGTTGTAGACGAGATGGCCGAGCAGACAGTTTACCGCTACAAGCAGAACTATCAGCAGTGTCTTTACATATTTCCAGTTCATATGCCGCCACCTCCGCTATGCCTGTTTCCCGTATAATACCATACGGGCGATATCTCGTCCGATGGTACCTCCGATATGTTATATTTCAGACGGAGGGTGCATATGTCAGCACTCTCGGATGCGTGTGCATACTGCCAAAGAGAGTGGAATACGGGCGCGGAAAGCCCGTTTTTACTAATCTTTGTAAGGTTTACTTTTACGTCCTTGAAGCGTCCGCTCTGCACGGAGATCTGTGCAAAATACGGGTATGCGCCGCCGCTTATCTCCACAGAGTCGATAGCGGCGCCGAGGACGACTGTATATATGTCCGACTCGCGGTAGAAGCCTTTAAGGAAAAATGAAGCATCGCCCAAGATCTCCTCCTTTGTATCGGCTATGCTCTCAGCGAGAGCCACGCTTCCGAGCAGGATGTCGTAAATAGTTATATCAAGCGTGTCCTTGGGGCTTGGTAAAAGATCGGAAATAGGAATTCCGCCCTCCGCCGCCGCACCGAATACAAGCTCGGATGCGGTTATTTGCAGTGTACCGTGTGGAGCGACTGCAGAGTGGGAACGGTTATAGTCAAAGCCGAAGATTGAGTAAAGGGCGGCATTTTCCTCATCCGAGAGGGTGTCGGCTGTGCTTACGGTTATCGGCGAGAGCATCGGTACTGCGCTTGACGTAGGCACACCGTGCGGATTTATCGTAAACGCGGCAAGGCGGGAGTCGCCCGCAAGTGCAAGCGCCTCTGTATATCGGATATCGCAGAGAGTGTCCGACGTGTAAAAGCTGTTTCCGTCAGAGAAGAAAAGCTTTGCCTTGTTGCCCTCGGGAAAGGAGAGGATAATTCTGTCTGCGTTTATCGCATCCTCGCTTCTTGCCGCCATAGTATATTCGCCTGTCAGCGCATACAGCATCTGATAGGGCAATGGAGAAAGAAAGTCAAGAAAGAGATAGTCACCGTATGTCGCCGAGAGAAACTCGTTTTCGCTTGTTTTCTCGAAAGCGGCGCCGCTTGAAAGCGCGGTGTGGATAGGCTCCGCAGCAAAGGCGAAGATTGCTTTTGCCGCCTCCTCGCTGCCGTGCGCGCCGCCGCCCCTGCCGCCGAAGACTATTGCGGCGTACGAAAGGGGGAGCAGCCCTTTTTCATAAACGGGCAGGCTTTCCGGAAGCTTGCCTCCGACACTCACGTTGCCCTCGGGCATTTTGTCAAGGCTTATTGCGCTGCCTCCGTTTGAGAACTGGGTACCGCCGATATAGATAGTTGCAAGGAAGAGCATAGTCAGTGTAAGTATAACAACAAGAAACGTCATAAGATTTCTTAGAGGTGAACGGCGATAGGTTTTCACTTTAGGCTCCTCCTTTCCAAGGTTATTTCATCTTCGGGAAAATTATAGTAAATACGGTGCCCTTTCCAAGCTCGCTGCGTGCGATAATGTCGCCGCCGTGAGCGAGGGCAAATTCTCTGGCTATCGCAAGGCCAAGACCTGTGCCGCCCTTGTCGCTGTTACGCGCCTTTTCAACTCGGTAAAAACGCTCGAACAGCCGCGGCATATCCTCTTTCGGTATGCCGATACCGTTGTCGGCAACGGTTATCTTGACGTTTTCGCCGTCTTCTTCAAGCAGAAGTGCGATTTTTCCGCCCTCGTCCGTGTACTTGATAGCGTTTGTAACAATGTTTATTATCGTCTGTTCAACGCGTATCTTGTCGCCGAGGATATAAAGGGGCGTGGAGCTGCCGCCAAAGGTAAGCGACTGCCCTTTTTTCTCGGCGGATAGGCGAAGAGTGTTTGCAATCGACTCTACAGACTCGGTAATGTTGAGCGGCTTCATATCAAACTGCATAGTCTTGCTGTCGATTTTCGAGAGGGTAAGCAGGTTTTTGATAAGTGCTTCCATACGCGAGCTTTCGGTTTCTGCCATCGAAAGAAAACTGCGTGTCAGTTCATTTTGGGTAATGCTGTCGTCGCTTGAAAGCGATTCAAGCACCATTTTGATCGTTGTAAGAGGTGTACGCAGCTCATGCGAGGCGTTAGCCACAAACTCGCGGCGGCTACGGTCAAGCTCATAGCTTTGTGTAACATCGTGTATAACGAGGATTATGCCCTCACGCATACGGTTTACATCGCGGTAACGGATGTTGCCGAAGTACAGCTCATAAATCCTGCCCTTGTATTCTACGGCAGGTATCTCGCTTGACGAATCGACGTCTATAGTCATATCGTTTTTGTCGTATTTGAGCAGGCTGAAAATATAGTCAAGCGAAAGCGCCTCAAGGTCTGCTGAGGAGAAAAGCTGCTTTGCCGCATAGTTTATCTGCAGCGGTCTTCCGTTGTCGCCAAAGGTGATGACCGCATCCTTGAGGCAGGAGAGAACGGTTTCGAGCTTTTCTCGCTCGCCGTTTATCTCGTCAAGGGTTGATTCGAGCATACGGCTCATCTGGTTGAAGTTTTCGGTAAGCATACCTATTTCGTCATTAGACTGCACGCTTATCTTTTCGTTGAAATTACCCTCTGAAATTCGCTGTACGCCTGCGGTAAGTCTTGCAAGCGGAAGCGAGATTGCACGCGCAAGGAAGAATGAGAGGATAAACGCGATAACAAGGCCTACCAGAAGTGCCTGCAGAATTATTGAAAAGAGCATCCAGGTAACGTCTGACAGCTCCTCTTGTGTGTCGCGGATGTACAGTATGCAAGAAAGGTCGCCGCGGCTAAGGGGGAGTGCATAGTCTGCAAACTGCGAGCCCTGCGTCCTCGTCTTTCCCACCTCGCCGCCAAGGGCTGAGATAAGGTTCGGGGTAAAGGCGATGTCAGCCGTTCCCTCGTTGCTTCCGGCAAGGAATGCGCCGTCACTGTCGAGAATATAGTAGCTGCGGTAGTCGTCAATGCCGAGTCTTGAGGAATATGCCTCAAGAATATCCTTTTGCCTTTCGGCAAAGGAGGTGCCGTCACTTGTCTCCATTGCGTTTTCAAGGTATATCCGCAGCTGTGCCTCTCCCTCAAGGTTGTCGGACATACACGAGAAAAACTCGTCTGTATAGTAGCCGAGTACGTTTGAGATAAGCACCGCGCCTACAACACTCATTACAATGAGGATGAAAACGACAAGTATAAGAATGATTTTAAAATACAGTCCTCTGTGCATAACTTTTACCTAAATTACTGAACGTAATAGCCGAAACCGCGGCGGTTGAAAATATATTTTGGGTTTGAGGGGTCCTCGCCGAGCTTCTGGCGCAGGCGCGACATCGTAACGTTTACGGTGTTGTCCTCGCCCGCATACTCGCTTCCCCATACTTTGATAAGAAGGTCCTTATAGCTGTGCGGAGTGCCGAGATTTTCCATAAGAAAACGGAGCAGGTCGTACTCGGTCTTGGTAAGCTCCACCTCGCGGGAGTCAACATACGCAATATAGCGGCGGCGGTCGATGGAAAGTCCGCGTACCGAAATAACGCCGACCTCCTCTGCTTCTTTGCCCTGCACTATCTCGTCGCGCGAGCGGCGGATATTTGCGCGTATACGCGCAATGACCTCGTTCATCGAAAAGGGCTTTGTAACATAGTCGTCAGCACCGTTATCAAGGCCCATTATCTTGTCCTTTTCGTCATCGCGCGCGGTTACCATAATAACGGGGACATCACTGCGCGTGCGTATTCCCTCAAGCACCTTGAAACCGTCAAGCTTTGGCAGCATTATGTCAAGCAGCACTACGTCAAAGCTGTCGGTCAGTGCCTTGCGAAGGCCCTCCTCGCCGTCGTGCGCACATTCGGTTTCAAAGCCTGCCTTGCTCAGATTGAACGAAAGCAGGAGCGCAATATTCTTTTCATCCTCTACGATAAGGACTCTTCTCTTTATGTTTTCCACTGTCAAAGCTCCTTTTCTTACTGGATTTCGCTCGACTCTGTAACAGGCATTGAGCGAAGATGCTTGAAGGTGTCAAATTTGCTGAAAAATTCGGTGTAGTATACTCTTGTATCGCGGTCGCTTGCGAGCGAGAAGTTGTATATTCCGTATTTTTGGGACTCGCCAAGCGTAATGTTTACCACTCTCTCGCTTGCAAGGTCGTCTGCAACGAGGTGCATATTACAGCACTTTTTGTAGTAGCCCTCGATAGAGGGGGTATTCTTTACAAGTTCGGTTGAAACATATATTTTTGTTGTCTTTCCAAGGAAAGAAAACAGCCAGCCGTTTGCTTCATTCATTTGCTCAGCGAAGCCGTTTGTATCCGCCATATCGGTGATGTCCATATAAAAGGCAACCGTGTGTCCTGCAGCAAAGATGTCGGGTAAAACAGAAGCGTATGAAGCAAGGCGCGACGGAGAGATTGCAAAGGTTGACTGATGCTTTCCGAGCAGCTTTACAATATTTTTGATGTTAGCCGCGGCGGGCATTATGATTATCGGGTGCATAAATGAGCCTGCCACGGTTTTTCCCGTGGGGTTGTACAGAAACGGGAGGGGTTGCTCGGCGGTATCGGTATAGAGCTTTAGCAGTTCGGAAAACTCAAGTGTTTCGCTGCCGTCTGTCAGTCTTGCCGCAAGATATCCGTCCGAAGCATATACCGTGCTGAATACAAGCGCGAATTTTTCACAAACGCGGCTCGGCTCAAGGTATATTTCGCCGCCGTAGCGGTAAATGGAGGCTTTCTCTATAATACCGTTTTCGTCAAGCACCTTGCCGCTGCCGAGATTGTATGAAAGAAAGCTGTCGCCGCGTAAAAGGAGCAGTGAGCCTGCCCTCTCGGAGAGGATCACCTCAACTGAGAATTCGGAAAACACGCTTGCAGGCAAAAGCTTCTTGCCGTCAGCCTCGATAAAGGGCAGCAGGGAGTCGTTTTTCCACACGCTGTCCCCAGTAAAGAGGGTGGCACGGTCGTTTGCAAGCACCGAAAAGGAGAAAAACAGTATAGCAAGCGCAAGGCAAAGTGTTCTTTTCAACATAATTTTTCTCCTTTCTTAATATTTTTAGTTTCCGAAAGCCTCATCAAGCATATCGTTAAAATATGCCGCCGCAAGGTCTACTACAAGGCCGTAGCTTTCCTCGCCCTCGCTCACACCCTGCGCTTTAAGGTACACATCGTTTGCCGCGGAGGAAATGCTTGATGCGATACTGCCGCTGTAGGGCTCAAAGAAGGCAGAGAAGGCGCGGTATTCGTTTATAAGAGTCGTCGGCAAAAAGCCGTAAACGTCATTTTTGAATCTTTCAGAGTCGGCTTTTGCGAGCGCCGAGCAGAGATATTCGAGTATGTTTGCATAGCCGCAGTAGCGGATATAGTCGTCCTCGGAGGCAAGGCAGGCGAGAAATGCTACAAAATTCGCCTCATCCTCGCGCGCAATACCGCGCTGATGCGCCATTTCGTGCGCGGTGGTATATACGATTACATAGTCGGGATAGTTGACATTTACGTTTGCTTCTCCTGTGAAGTAGGTGTAAAAGCCAGACATATGCGTATAGGTCAGCGGTCTTGAGAGTGCAATCTGCTTTACACCCGTGTGAAGCGGAGTAATAAAGTCGTACTCATCATAGAGAGTGTCGTATGCGAGGTTCAGCTTGTCGGTCATCTCACCAAACGTGTACGGCATTACAGTCGAGCCGTTTTTCCTGACAGTTACGTCGTCCTCAAGCTCATAGGTTTTTATTGCCGCCATAGCGCAGGCGGAATACAGCTCGTCCGCCGTTGGCGAGGACACCTCGATGCCGAGCCTTTTATCAAGGGTGGGGACGTCGTAGCCCGTACCGTAGTTTAGCACAAAGGTCGAGAAAATGAAGCACATTATCGCAACGAGCCTGAAAACCTGCCTTGTCAGCGTACCCTTTTTTGCGGACACCCTGGAGCAGTAAACGATGAAGATTACCGCAAACGGTATCGCGCACAAAACTATAGTTTCGGCTATCGAAAAGGGGATAAGCGAGGTAATGTGTGCAAATACTGCGCGAAATACCGAGGAAACGTTACGGTTGAAGAAATCCGCAAACGGCTCGGACATTACAGCGGCGATTTTTATTGCGGCGCATACAAGCGCGAGTATTATCATCACGAGCGCGCCTATAGGGATGTTCTTTTTGCAAAATTCTTTAAACTTCATTTTTGATCCTTTCAAGAAAGTCTGCCATATCGCTTGGCAGAGGTGCGTGCAGGGAGATTTGCTCACCCGTGAACGGGTGGACAAAGTAGAGATGCTCTGCGTGGAGCGCCTGTCTCTTCATTAAAAAGCCGCCCCCGTAAAAGTCGTCGCCGACTATAGGATGTCCGATGTGCGAAAGATGCACGCGGAGCTGATGAGTGCGCCCCGTTACAGGCTCGCACTCGATAACGCTGATATCGCCAACGCTTTCTTTAACGTGGTAGCGTGTGTGTGCAAATTCGCTTTCACGACCGCTTTCAAACACGGCGCGGCGTATGATGCTTTCCTCTACGCGGCGTATATAGGTTTTTATTTCGCCGCTTTTATTTTTTGGAGTGCCGAGGCAGACTGCGGTGTAAATCTTTTTATAGTCCGTGTTAGTCTTGGCAAAGCGGTCTGCCGCGTAGCGGTTTTTTGCCACTATAACTATGCCGCTTGTATCCGAGTCAAGGCGATTCACCGCGCGAAAGACAAAGGGGAGCGCGCGCCGCTCAAACTCTGCCTTGAATGCGTTTGCAAGCGTGTCATTTCGGTGGCCGCGCGACAGATGTGTCGGCATATACGGCGGCTTGTTTACAGCTATGATATATTCGTCCTCGTATATTATGTCGAGCGAAATGTCGCTCGGCTCAAGATACTCGTCGCAGTCTGCATATGTGTCCTCGATAGCAAGCGTAACGGTGTCACCCGTACAGAGGATATGTCGCACGGTTACGCTTTCGCCGTTTACGAGAATACCGCCTCTTCCCTTGAGGTCGGTGATAAGCGCACGGGACAGCCGTAGGTGCGAAAGCAGAAAATCTTTCAGTCTTTTGCCGTTGAAAAGACCGTTTACGGTAAAATCCATTCTTACTCTTTTCTAAATATATATAATTATACACTGTAAGTATAACACAAAGCTTTCGTTTAGTCGAGAGGTTTTGAAAAAATAATATAATACGGGTTCCTTTTCCCCTTTTATTGTTCTTTGGTTCTTTCTTCCTGAGAAAGAACACCCCCCGTTCTTCCCGTTTTTTGCAACAAAAAACAGCCTTGCGATGCAAGGCTGTTTTTATTACATTTTGCTTCCCTTTGTGCCGCCGAGGCTTATGCCCGAAAGGACGTTGCTTTCAAAGGAATATGTCAGCCTTGCGCGGTCGCGCTTGCGCTTCATTGCAAGGTCTATCATACGGTCAAGAAGCTCCGTATACGGCACTCCGAGAGGCTCCCACAGGTAAAACGAAAGGGAGCCGGGGATAGTGTTGATTTCGTTTAAATACAGCTTGTTTTCGTCGCGGTCTATCATAAAGTCGATACGGGCAACGCCGTTTGCGCCGAGTGTCTTGAACGCTTTTACTGCAAGGGCGCGTATCTCCTCGCGCTCGCTTTCGCTAAGGGGCGCAGGTATCTTGCGCTTTACGCTTGCCATACCCTTTGCACCGCCGTCCTTCGCGCCCGAAATGTACTTGTCGGTAAAGGAGAGTATCTCATCGCCCGAAATAGGCTCCTCACACTCGGATGCTTCCGCCGAAAAGCGGTCGCCGAGTACTGCGCAGTTGATTTCGCGAAGATTTGTGATAGCGCGCTCGACAAGCACGATTTCCGTGAATGAAAATGCAGTGTCAAGCGACTTCTGAAGCGCTTCGCGGTCGGAAGCGACAGAAATTCCGATACTTGAACCGAGATTTACGGGTTTTACGATAACGGGATATGTAAAACTCGACTCGATATTTGCGGTGAGAGTGTCGAGGTTGCTAAAGTCGCTTGCTGTGTACAGCTTTGCAGGGAGAACGGGGATTCCCGCGTCACGAAAAACAGCTTTCATCGCATATTTGTCCATACCGAGCGCACTCGATGCAACATCACAGCCGACGTAAGGAATGCCGAGCATTTCTATATAGCCTGCCAGAACGCCGTCCTCAACGTTTGTGCCGTGAACTATCGGAAATGCTATATCTATGTGACCGATGCGGCTCTTGCCAAGCGCCTTTGGCGGAAACTTGTATATGCCTGCAATGTCACCCTCACGCACGAGAGCAACCTCGGTACATTTTTTGAGGAGTGAGGGAATGTTTTTGTAGTTTTCGATGGTAAGGAGAGCCTCACCCGTGAAAAAACGGCTGTCCTTGGTTATATAAAGAGGAATAACATCGTATTTTTCGCGGTCTACCGACAGCATTGCCTGCACTGCCGAGATTATAGATATTTCGTGCTCGGTGGAGTTGCCGCCGAACATAACTCCAAGCTGAATTTTCATAATTTTACCTCGCTGAAGTAATTTTTCCTAAAAGTTGTCGGGCAGGTCGTTTTCAAGCAGAACGACCTTTTTTCTGCCCTCGGAGTCGATGCCATTAACAAATCCCATTGCATCGTTAAAGGTTTTTGCCACGTGGATTTTCTCTTTTGCAAAGCCTGCTTCAAGCGCGCCCTTTACAATAGGCTTTGCCTGTCTTTCGCCAACGGCAACGACATAGTCGCATACCGCGGCGGCACGCGCGCCAAGCTCCGAGTTCAGCTCATCCGACTTTTCGCCAAGCTCTATCATACCCGGTGTTACGATTATCTTTACCGCGTCGAACAGAGAAACGGTTTTAAGAGCCGCCGCAGCTCCCGCGGGATTTGAGTTGAACGCATTGTCAATTATTATCACATTTCCGCGGTCGATAAGCTCCATACGGTGAGGTACGCATTTAAGAGATGCGACTGCACTTCTCAGCTCGGCTATCTCTATGCCGTATTCGTGTGATACCGCTATTGCGCCGACGATGTTTGTAACGTTTGACTCACCGATAAGGCGGGTTTTGAACTCAACCTCATCACCGCCGTGAACGAGGGTAAAAGACGTTCCCGTATTGCTTACCGAGATGTCCTTTGCATAGTAGTCAGCCTCGGGCGTAAGACCGTAGGTTATATACGGACGGGCAGGGCGGTTTTTATAAACGGTTTCGCTTGAAATGTTTATAAAAAGTTTGCCGTGTGCGGCAATTCCGTCAGCCATTTCATACTTGGTTTTTATAATGTTTTCAATACTTCCGAAGCTTTCGAGGTGTTGCTCTCCTATAGATGTGACCATACCGCTCTCGGGGTGAACGATGTCGCAGAGCTCCTTAATATCGCCAACGTATTTTGCGCCCATTTCGCACACGAAAATATCGTGAGTTGCGCGAAGCGAAGAGCGGATAGTCTTGACAACACCCATCGGGGTATTGTAGCTTTCGGGAGTCATAAGCACGTTGAATTTTGTCTGCAAAAGCGTAGAGAGATAGTACTTGACGCTGGTCTTGCCAAACGAGCCTGTAATGCCGATTATCTTAAGGCGTGAGTGGGATTTCAGCAGTTTTTTCGCATCCCTTATATAGTAGTTGCGTATAGCCTTTTCGAGCGGTGCATTTATAGTGTTTGCAAGCAGTATGGTAAAGGGAGTGAGCGCTGCCGCAAGCGAAATAATGATAAATTCGCCGTTCCCTCCGAGCAGTACGCCGACGGTTCCGAAAAGTATGGTTACTACCGCAAATGTAGTAAGCAGCCTTTTGACTCTCGCGGTGTATACAAGCGGCTTTTTCGCTTTTCTCGGGAAGTGGAAAAGCGAAAGCAAAAGTGCCGCGAGGGCAAGCAGACCGTACGCATACGCATACGAGCGCGCCGAGATAAAAGCAACTGCCACAGCCGCCAGAGGCAGTGCAAAAACGGGTATACAGTAGAGTCTATTTTTCTTCATCCAGCCGAGCTGTACGTTTGCCGTATAGCTGTTAAGCTGAAACATATGTGTGAAATGCCTTGCCGAGAGTGCCGCAAAAAAGATAAGCGACACAATCGCTAAAATATGAGTTGAAAGTTCCATAACTACCTCTATTCTTTGAAAAACGCATCTGCTACACGCAAAAAGTAGGGGGTGTTTTCGAGGAAAGAAAAGTGCGTGCCGCCTCTGAGTACCACAAGCCCTGCATCGGGGATGCGTTTTTCCATAATTTTTGCATCCGAAAGAGGGGTGTCACCGTCCTTGTCGCCCCAGAAAAGGAGCGTTGGCACTGTGATTTTTGCAAGGTTTTTAGTCAGGTCCTCGTTGACCGCGAGGACGAGTGTTTTCTTCATAATTTCGCTTGCCGAGTTGAAGTCTGCGCTGCCGCGTTTTCTTCTCCAGTTGTCTACAGCATCGGGGAAAAGCCGCTTTAAGGGAGGGAGCGAAAGTACACGTCTGCCGCATTTGTAGCAGGCGAGCGAAAGCCTTTGCGACAGGCTCTTTTTCGGCTTTATACCTGCCGCATCGACAAGCATAATTTTTTCCACCGTGAAGGGCAGATGTTCCTTTGAACACATTTTTATTATAATTCTTCCGCCGTAGGAATGGCCCATAAGCGATACGCCTTTAAAGCCCGTAAATTCAATGAATTTTATAATAAGCTCGGTGTAGTCGCTTACCGAAAGCGGCTCTGACGGCTCAGGACTTTCGCCAAAGCCGCACAGGTCGGGAACGATAACGGTATAGCGGTCTGCAAAATGCTCGGCTATTGGTGCAAACATCTCCTTGCTGCAACCCCAACCGTGCAGGATAAGCAGCAGCTTTTCGCCGCTTCCGTACTGCGAATATGCAATTTTTCCGTCAAACATCATACTCACGCCACGCTTCTCCCGTTGTTGCAAACTTTCTCAAAATACAGTATAGCATATATTTTGCATTTCTGCCACAAATTTTTAAAATTTCTTTGCAAAATACTGATATTTCCGCTTGTGCAAAGCTTCTATATATGTTATAATATACTTTGTATAAGTATACGTGCGCGGGATACGCGCGCGAGGAATATAAAAACGGAGGTGCTTTCGCGTGCAAGCAATTCTTGAATATTTAAAAGCATTCTTTACGAAAATAGGGCAGCAGTTTATGTCTGTGGGATTTACCGATGTGCTTGACATAATTGTGCTTGCAACCGTGCTTTATTATGTATACCGCTTCGTACGCGAGAGGCGTGCGGGCAAGCTTGCAGTAGGTCTTGCGTTTATGGTGATGCTGTATGCCGTCACCGTTTTGCTCGAAATGAATGCGACAAGCTTTCTGCTTCAGAACATCTTTCAGGTAGGACTGCTTGCGCTTGTTATTCTCTTTCAGCCCGAGCTTCGTACCGCGCTTGAAAAGGTGGGCGCAGACCCGTTCAAAAACTTCAAGAGCATTGCGGAGCCAAAGGAGCTAAAAGAGCGCTCGCACATTATCGAGGACATCTGCATTGCGGCAAGCGATATGTCGCGTGACCGCACGGGCGCACTTATCGTTATTGAGCGCGACACGCGCCTTGGCGATATTATGAAAACGGGTGTGCTGATAGATGCGGTCGTTTCGCAGAGCCTTATCAAGAACATTTTTTTCAACAAGGCGGCGCTTCACGACGGCGCAGTCATAATTTCCGAAAACAGAATTGCAGCGGCTGGTTGCTTCTTGCCGCTGACCGCATCAAAGCTTAATTCCGAAAAGGGAACGCGCCACCGCGCAGGCGTAGGTATGAGCGAGGTCAGCGATGCCGTTGTTATTATCGTATCCGAGGAAACGGGAGAGATTTCGCTTGCAAAGGACGGTGTACTTCTCGGCGGACAGAACTTTACCACTCTTCGCAAGGAGCTGACCGATATGCTCCTCGGCGATTCTCAGGGCAAGAAACTCAAATTCTCTAAAAAAGACAAATCAAAAAAGGAGGAAACCGCAAGTGACGAAAAAGAATAATTCGGGTGAAACCATAAAGAGCCGCCTTCGCGTTTCCGACCTTTTGCCGCGTATTCTCTGCATACTTGTCGCGGTAGTTATCTGGCTGTACGTTATGTCAAACGACAGTCCCGACTATGAGCGCACCTTTTCGGGCGTGAGCGTGGGTATAGAAAACTCGGCTATCCTTATGAGTGAAAAGGAGCTTTCGGTCATCAGCGGCTACGGCAGTCTTGTTGACATCACCGTTACCGGCAAGCGCGGCGATGTTGTTTCGTATTCGCTTGAGGACATAGTTGCAAGCGTTGACGTTTCGTCGGTGAGCGAGGGCGGCAGGCACCAGCTTTCGGTTTCTGTTGCCACCCCTGACGGATGCGTGCTGAAGAGCGTGTATCCCACCTCGGTTGAGGTGTACGTGGATGAGCTTTCCACAAAGACGATACCTGTAAAGGTGAATATAAAGTCGGTGCAGTACGACCAGACGATATCGCTCGGAGCCGTGACACCCGATGTAAGCGCTGTTACCATCAGCGGCCCCGTTTCTGTTATCGAGGCGGCAAAGGAGGCGGTGGTAGACCTTGACCTTGGCACCGTAACCACATCTCTTACCGCGCGAGGCGAGATAAAAATAGTGAGCGAGAGCGGTGCCGAGATAGAAAACCCGTATCTTGTCGTTTCGCAGAGTTCTGTGGGCGTTAGTGTACCTGTTTACCTTGAAAAGGATATTCCGATAGACGTAGAGATGAAGCACGGATATCTTACCACAGACAATTCGGTTGTGACCGTAACCCCGAAAAAGATAACCGTACGCGCCGACCCGAAGCTGCTTGAGGGAGTTACCTCCTTCACCGTTGCAACGGTTGACGAAACGAAGATAGGCGATGATACAACGCAGATTGTCACAATAAATCTGCCCGAGGGCGTTGAAAATGTCAGCGGCAGTGACACGGCATCGATTTCCGTGCGCCATCGCGGAACGGTTAAAAAGAGCGTTGCCGTAAATAACATTATCCTGAAAAATCCGAACGGACTAAGCTATACGGTAATCGGCGACAGCGTAAATGTTACCTTCCGCAGTCCCACGGTGCTTGCCGAGGCGCTTGCGCCTGAGGACTTCACCGTTTCGGGAGAACTTAACTACAGCGGAGTTACGGGTATAGTGCAGGTGCCGCTCACGGTTAACGTGCCTAACAAGTATTCAACGAGTATATATCCTATCGGCGAATATACTCTGACGGTGAATATCGGACAATGAATGAATATGTGATAAGCGGAATTTCGCTCCCGCTTGACTCCTCCGCGGAGGAGGCGATAGCGGCAGCGGCAAAAAAGCTTCGCCGCCAGCACATAAGCGCAAATCACCTTTCCGTTTACCGCCGTTCTGTCGATGCACGCGACCGCCGCGACATACGGCTGGTATATTCGGTGCGCTTTGCGGCGCCGACCTTGAAAAAAGAGGTTTTGCAAAAACTTTCGCTCGGAAGTGTGGCGAGTGACCGCCTTGACATAAAGTACGGCAGCCAAGCTATGGCGGCAAGGCCTACCGTTATCGGTATGGGACCTTGCGGAATTTTCGCGGCGCTTCTCCTTGCCGAAAACGGATACCGCCCCGTTTTGCTTGAACGCGGAGATGCGGTAGAGGAGAGGGTACGCGCGGTAGATGCGTTCTATAGCGGAAAGGGGCTTGACTGCGACAGCAATATCCAGTTCGGCGCAGGCGGCGCAGGTACTTTTTCTGACGGAAAGCTTGTAACGCGCATAAACGATTCACGTTGCTCATACGTTCTTTCGCGGCTTGCTTCCCTCGGCGCGCCAAGAGAGATTCTCACTATGGCAAAGCCGCATATAGGCACCGATATTCTGAGAAATGTTGTTGCCGCTGCGGCAAGGCGGATTGAGGAGTGCGGCGGAGAAATACACTACCGCACCCGTTTTGAGCGCTTTGGAGAATACAAAAACGGCGCGCGTGTGCTGTATACAAATAAAGGTGAGTTTCTTTCGTCTGCCACGGTGCTTGCTGTGGGACACAGCGCAAGAGATACCTATGAGATGCTGCTCGGCAGCGGATATAATATCGAGGCTAAGGATTTTTCGGTAGGCCTCAGGATTGAGCATCTGAAAAATGATATTGACAGCGCGCTTTACGGCGACTTTGCAGGGCATAAGGCTCTGCCGTATGCAGAGTATTCGCTGTCCTGCAATACAAAGGTGCGCGGCGTATATACCTTTTGTATGTGTCCGGGCGGCGAGGTCGTCGCAGGCGCATCCGAGGAAAATTCACTCTGCGTAAACGGGATGAGTGCCTATGCGCGTGACGGCAGAAATTCAAACAGCGCGGTATGCGTTTCGGTGTTTAAGAATGATTACGGTGCAACTCCGCGCGATGCGATAGAGTTTCAGCGTTCTCTTGAGCGTGCGGCGTTTACGCTTGGCGGTGCGGACTACAGCGCACCGATTTCAACCGTAGGTGCATTTCTTGAGAGCCGCACCTCAACCGCGCTCGGAAGAGTGGAGCCGACATATATGAACGGCAGAGTAAGGCAGGCAAATCTGCGCGAACTGTTCCCCAAGGTTCTCGGCGACACCCTTGCCGACGGACTTATTAGTTTTGACAGAAAGATAAGCGGCTTTGCCGCAAAGGATGCCCTGCTTTCGGGCGTTGAAACACGTACAAGCGCGCCGCTTAGAATTTTGCGCGGCGAGGAGCTTCTTGCTACCGGAAAAGATGATATTTATCCTGCAGGCGAAGGCGCAGGATACGCAGGCGGAATTACCTCCGCCGCAGTTGACGGCATTAAAATTGCCGAAAAAATAATGGCGAGATTTAGGCCGGTTGAATGAAAGAGTTGCGGGAAACCCTTTTTATAAAAAGTGTTTCCCGCACGCTTCCCAAAAATTTTTGAATATAAAGAATATTGCGTTCACGATTGCATCACTATCGTACTTAACCTTGTTAATAATTTAAATGAAGATATAAAAATGCAAAAGAAATGGAATATACTCGGAGTGCGCGATGATGCCACAGCGGCTCTCGCCGAGGCACTCGGAGTAGGTACGCTTACAGCGGGGCTTTTATGCAACCGCGGTTACAACACAAAAGAAGCCGCCGCCCGTTTTCTCGGGATGGAGGAGGAGCTGCTTCACTCTGCCTTTTCGCTTCGCGATATGGAAAAGGCGGTTGCAAGAATTGAAGAAGCACTAAGAAGAGAAGAAAAAATTGTTGTCTACGGCGACTATGACGTAGACGGCGTTACATCCGTAAGCATCCTTTACCTGTACTTAAAGGCGCTCGGCGCATCCGTTGATTACTATATCCCTAACCGTATGGGCGAGGGCTACGGTATGAGCCTTGCCGCGGTAGACCGCATCATTGACGGTGGCGCAAACCTTATCGTCACTGTTGACACGGGTATTACTGCAAACGAGGAGGTAGAACACGCGCTTGGCAGAAATGTTGATGTTGTTGTGACCGACCATCACGAGTGCCACGGCGACCTGCCGCGTGCCGCGGCTGTTATAAATCCGCGCCGCCCCGATTGCGACTATCCTTTTAAGGAGCTTGCGGGCGTTGGAGTCGTGTTCAAACTGCTGTGTGCCTTTGAAGCATCGCATAACGGTATTTCAGAGGGAGAGGCGGTTCGCCGCATCTGCCGCGAGTATGCTGACCTTGTTGCCATAGGAACTATTGCAGACGTTATGCCGATAGGTGACGAAAACCGTCTTATCGTTGCATACGGACTTCACAAGATGGAGAACTTTGACCGCCTTGGCCTTAGCGCGCTTTGCGAGGCGGTGTCAAGAAAGCCTGACGGCTCGCGCCAGAACCGTGCTATCAAGATGACCTCGGGCTTTGTAGGCTACACACTTGCTCCGCGTATAAATGCCGCAGGCCGTATCAGCACGGCAAGCCTTGCAGTCGAGCTCTTTTTGACCGACTCGCGCGAGAAGGCGGATGAGCTTGCCTATCGCCTTTGCGACATCAACCGCGAAAGGCAGGCTGAGGAAAACCGCATAGCGCAGGAGGCATATGCCAAGATAGAGGCAGACCACGATTTTGAAAACGATCCTGTGATAGTGCTTGAAGCGGACGAGTGGCACCACGGCGTTATCGGAATAGTCGCTTCACGCATTACCGAAAAATACGGACTTCCGTCCATCCTTATTTCGTTCGACGGAGCGCAGAGTGACGGAAACGTCAATATCGGCAAGGGCAGCGGACGTTCTGTCAAGGGGCTTAACCTTGTTGATGCGCTTGTACACTGCGGCGACCTGCTTGAAAAGTATGGCGGTCACGAGCTTGCGGCGGGACTCAGTGTTCGCCGCGAGAATATAGATGCTTTCCGCGCTAAAATAAATGCATACGCAAGAGAGAATTTCTCACACGAGGACCTTGTTCCCACTCTTGATGCCGACTTTGAAATAGACGGCAGCGAAGTAAATATAGCAAATGCCGAGGAGCTTCGCTTGCTTGAGCCTTACGGTGTTTCAAATCCCGTGCCGTCATTTGTGCTTCGCTCTGTTAAGATATCCGAGATACAGCCGATTTCCTTCGGCAAGCACACAAAGATACTCTTAAAGCGTGAGAACTTTTCGCCCCTCACGGCGATGTACTTCTCGCGTTCGCCAAAGGAGATAGAGGTATATCCGGGTGACACTGTAGATATACTTGCTACTATGGATATAAACGAGTTTGGCGGACAGCGCACTGCTCAGCTTATAGTCCGCGACCTGCATCTTTCTGCAGAGGCGGCCAAGGAATATGAAAAGTGCCAGAAGAGATATGAGGAGATACGTCTTGGCGCGCCCATTACCGCAGAGGAACTTCCGACAAGAGAGGATTTCGGCGTGGTTTACAACTTTATCCGCCGCCGCTTACGCTTTGGCGAGGATGAGTTTACCGTCAGAGAGATGCTTATGCGCGATGATCTTGTGGAGGCTGTTGGATACGTCAAGTTGCGCACGGTTTTAAACGTGCTTTTTGAACTTAATCTTGTGGGTATGAGCGAACTTGGCGAGGAGAAATATGCTTTCAAATTGCACTATCAGTCAAAGCATACCGACCTTGAAAAATCCGCTATTCTGAAAAAACTCCGCGCTTCACTTCGCAAGGGGTAAAAGGTTTATTTATGGATACAATACTTGAAAAATTACATCTGGCGCTTGATGCAAGCGGCAGAAACTACAGCCGTGAAAAGATACAGACGGCATACGACTATGCAAACGAGCTTCACGCAGGGCAAAAGCGCCTTAGCGGCGAGCCGTATATATCACATCCTGCCGCGGTTGCCGAAATATGTATAGAGCTTGGTCTTGACACAGACTCGGTCTGTGCCGCGCTGCTTCACGATACGGTAGAGGACTGCGCCGACAAGACAAATCTTGATATCATAAAAGAAAAGTTCGGCGGCGAGGTCGCGCTTCTTGTTGACGGTCTTACAAAGCTTGTGCTTATCGATGTTGAGGACAAGGAAGAGGCAAATATCGAGAATATCCGCAAGATGCTGCTTGCAATGTCCAAGGATATCCGCGTTATTTTCATAAAGCTTTGTGACCGACTTCACAATATGCGCACCCTTTCGGCAAAGCGCGAGGACAGACAGAGAGCCATTGCGCTTGAAACTATGTATATCTATGCGCCGCTTGCTCACCGTCTTGGTATTTCGCTTATCAAGCAGGAGCTTGAGGACCTCAGCCTTTCCTACCTTGACCCTCTCGGCTACGAGGAGGTAAAGAACAAGGTAAACGAGAAGTACGGCGTTTCCAGAACGCTTCTTGACGAGGCGCGTGCCAGCATTGAAAAAAAGCTCACCGAAAACGGAATAAAGTTTGAACTTAAAGGCAGAGTCAAGTCAATCTATTCGCTGTACAATAAAATGTATAAGCACAACAGGGACTTTGATGATATATACGACTTTTACGCGCTGCGTATCATAGTTGATACCGAGCTTGAGTGTTATACCGCGCTCGGACTTATCCACGAGATGTTCCACTCTATCCCCGGTCGCTTCAAGGACTATATTTCAACGCCCAAGCCCAATCTTTACCGTTCGCTTCATACGAGCGTTATGAGCCTTTCGGGTATTCCCTTTGAGGTGCAGATACGTACCTTTGAGATGCACCGCGTTGCAGAGTTCGGTATCGCGGCGCACTGGAAGTATAAGTCGGGCGAAAAGGCGGATGCCGGCATAGACGAAAAACTGCAGTGGGTATCGCGGCTTCTTGCTATTGAGGATGATACAAGGGATACAAACGAGTTCCTTGATGCGTTCAAGATAGATATTTTCCGCCACGAAACCTACGTCTTTACGCCGAAAGGCGACGTTATCGTGCTTGCGCAGGGGTCTACCTGTATCGACTTTGCGTACGCAATTCACTCGGCTGTCGGCAACAAGATGGTCGGTGCCAAGATAAACGGAACAATAGTTCCTATCGACCGCGCTCCGCAGACGGGTGACATTATTGAGATACTCACATCGTCTTCGTCAAAG
>JAZSKM010000045.1:0-2263 GCA_045534835.1 Eubacteriales bacterium
CAACCTGTACCGCCGCAGATCAATACATGTGTGCGAATCATTTTCTATCCTCCTAAATTACTTAACGTCGCCGATAGTGTATTCGGTTACTACCTTGCCGCCCTTAAGGTGCTCGTCTACAACGCGCTTTGCCTTTTCAGCGGTCATCTTTACATAGGTAACCTTGTCCTTACCGTCTTCGAATACTTCTACAACAGGCTCGTACTGGCAAATACCGATACAACCGGTCTGAGTAACCATAACCTTTTCGGTAAGGCCTGCCTCGTTTACACACTCTACAAATGCAGAGAGAACAGGGCGTGCGCCTGCTGCAATACCGCAGGTCGCCATACCAACTACAACACGAACAGAATCGGAACCCTCGCGGATAGCGATCTTGTCCTGCATTTTAGCCTTAATAGCTGCAAGTTCAGCCAAAGATTTCATAGTGATATACCTCCAAAATTATTCGGGCTTTTGTTCATACTGTTCGCTGAGATAACCGCGCACCCATTCAAGTATCAAGGGTTCCGCAAAAGAAACATCGCCAAGCACAGCCCGCATCTCGCGGGTGTCCATTTCAACGTTAAAAAGCGGAGTCTTATGTATGAACAGGTAATCAATCTCGGGATGCCCCTGTAAAATAGTCACTATTGTTTCTATAACATCTCCGAGCGGCGTCATATCAATATGCTTTGTATCAAAGGTAGCGGTGATAGTCGTGCCGTGATTTTCGGAAACTTTTTCCGAAACCGACTCGATAGCCACTCTTCCACCCGTCTGCTCAGCCGCAAGCTTAAGCAGCGGGATACCCATACCGACCTTACGCGTGGTGCGCGTTGTATAAAACGGATCCATTACCGTACGAAGCGTTTCCTCGCTCATTCCGCAGCCGTCGTCGCGGATGGTAAGCGTAAGCCAACCGTCCTTTTCCTCAATCAGCAAAATTTCAACAAGCGAAGCACCGGCGGTAATAGAATTCTGTGAAATATCAAGAATATTCAGCGATAACTCTTTCATTTGCTAAAGGATTACTTGTACTGGTCGATAATACCAGGAACGTCTGCGGTAGTAAGTCTGCCGTAAACAGTACCGTTAACGGTAAGAACGGGAGCAAGACCACAAGCACCGATACAACGTGTAGCCTCAAGAGACCACTTGCCATCGGGAGTAGTTCCGCCGCCCACAAGTCCGAGAAGTTCACCGAACTTGTTGTACAGATCGCCCGAGCCCTTTACGTAGCAAGCTGTGCCGAGGCATACTGCAACCGCATTCTCGCCACGGGGATTGAGAGCAAACTGAGAATAGAATGTAGCAACGCCGAAGATCTCTTCCATGGGCTTACCGGTGCGCTCTGCGATTATACGCATAACCTCAACCGGAAGATATCCGTAGACCTCCTGTGCCTGCTGCAGGATAGGCATAAGTGCGCCTCTTTCGTCCTTAAGCTTCTCGATTATTTCGATAAGCTGGGCTTCCTGCTCTTTTGTGCCGCGAAATTCGACCTGAGTCAATTTCTTTTTCATAGTTCGAACCTACCTCCTGTAAATTCATTAAATAAATATATTTCATTTTATTTAATCCAAAAATCACGGAAAACGCGCCCTTGCACAAGGGCATAACTTCCCAAGGGTATAGACATACCCAACCTATTATACAACACCCTGAAAAAAAATTCCATAGGTATTATAAAAAAAGTTCAATATTTTGTCGATTTTTTAACGAATTTTTCGGCCAAATCGCCTTTCCCGACGTTTGCGGCGTCATCCGCGGGAGAATTCCCGAAAAATTTCACGTAGGCACGGTAAAAAGATGAATAGTCGTTAAATCCGCTCCCTGAAAATGCGTTATGCATACTTGAGCCAAGGCGTATTTTCTCTCTTGCTGCAGAAAGCCGCTTTGCCGTGATATACGACCACGGAGCAGCGCCCGTAGCCTCCTTAAATATGCGGCTGAACTGCGATACGCTGAGATAAAAATGCTCAGCGAGCTTCGGCACGGTTATATCCTCGCTTATATGCAGGTTTACGTACGCAACCATTTCCGCCTCACGGCTCTTAGACACTTGTGCTATCCCCCGCTTTACATAGGCTCCGTCAAGAGCATCAAGTACGCGCAGAAGCATTGTGTGTATCTTCAGTTTCCTGCCGTAATCGTCATCGTCACAGTAGCATACGTCCTTGAACAGATTTTCAATTAAAAGCCCCTCAAGCTCTTTTATTCTGTATAAACAGTTCTGTCCGCTTTCACGCAAAAGGAATGCCCTGAGCAACCGTTTTTCCGG
>JAZSKM010000160.1:0-7434 GCA_045534835.1 Eubacteriales bacterium
TAGAGTCAGCGTGCTGGCTGATAAGTACGCAATCCTGAGCCATAAGGTTGATAGCAGCTTCCTTCTCAGCAGCCTCATCATACCAAGAGCCGGTGAACTGAACCTTCATAGTTACAGAGGGGCAAACAGACTTTGCACCGAGGTAGAAGGAGGTGTAACCGGAAATAACTTCTGCATAAGTGAATGCGCCAACGTAGCCCATTACAGCCTCTTCAGCGGTGATGTCACCAGCTTCGATCATCTCATTGAGCTTAAGACCTGCAGCGATACCTGCGAGGTAACGGCCTTCGTAGATAGAAGCGAATGCGTTGTGGAAGTTAGGAACGTTCTCAGTGTGAGCGGTAGTACCGGTTGCGTGGCAGAACTGTACTTCAGGGAACTCAAGAGCAGCCTGAAGGAGGTAGGACTCGTGACCGAAAGAGTTAGCAAAGATGATATTGCATCCGCGGTCAGCAAGGTCAACTGCTGCTTCGTAGCATTCGTTGCCCTCAGGAACGTTGGTAACGATGATAACCTGATCGTCAGAAAGACCGAGGTTAGCCTGAGCTTCCTTCATTGCACTAATGAAGTTAAGGTCGTAGGTAGAGTTCTCGTCGTGGAGACAGATAAGACCAAACTTAATGTCTGCAAAGGGGTTTGCAACAGGAGCCTCGGTGGTCTCAACGGGAGCCTCGGTAGTAACTACAGCATCGCCGGTGGTTACGGGAGAAGTCTCACCGCAAGCAACAAGTGCGAGCATCATTACTGCAACAAGGACAAGTGCGAGTAACTTTTTCATTTTGTTTTCCTCCAAAAATCCATTCAAAAATTTTTCAGGGCTATACGCCCCAAGCTTGAAATGGTACTTTAATTATACTAAATTTCAACAATTATTTACAAGTTACATTTTGACGAAAATGTACCCCCTTTTTTTAGCTTTTTACACAATTCGTACAATCCGACTTTACTTGCGTATATAGTGTTTTTTTCGATATTATATTGTAAAAGCAAAAAAAATGTGTTATTATAAAAAAGATGCAAAACCCAAAGAAGAAATGGAGCACGTACAAAATTGAAGTTGTTTGGTAAAATACTTGCGGTGATACTCGTAACCATAATTATGTTGCTTGCACTGGTCTACTGCGTACTCGGCGTTGTTATGCTCGGCCCGTCAGAATACGCAAGCAAGCTTATGGTAACAACGCTTATGGAAACAAGTGCAGCGAAATTTGTACCGCGTTTGTATATGAGTGAAGAAGCGGTTCAAAACATAATCGGCACTACTGAGGAAGAAACGGACATTATGGTAGAGGCAGCACTTGTAAAGCTGCCTGCCGCCTCCTCTGACACAAGTGACGATAGCACAGACGAGTCTGATGGCGGCGGAATAGAGATTTTTGACGTAAAGGGTGCAACCTTCTACGGCAAAATGATGGTAATTGAGGATCCCTCGCGCGTATTTGTCGGAATTCCCAAGGACGGCTTTGGCTACGACAAGTCAGGCATGACCGTACATTCAATGATAGAACACTACGGCGCTACAGCCGGTACAAACGCAGGCGGATTTTACGATCCTAACGGTAACGGCAGCGGCGGCGTTCCCGACGGTATAGTAATCTACGAGGGCGAGCTGCTCTGGGGAAATCCTGCCTCCTACTACTCCATTGCGGGAATTGACGAGGACGGTCTATTGCACGTCGGAAGAATTACCGCCAAGGCAGCGCTCGATCGCGGTATACAGTATGCCGCCTCCTACGGACCTGCGCTGATAGTCAACGGCATTCCGCAAAACGAAAACCGCACGCTCGGTGGAGGTCTTAATCCCCGTACTGCAATAGGTCAGCGCGAGGACGGCGCAATTCTATTGCTCGTTGTCAACGGCAGAAGTGTCGACTCGCTCGGTGCAACTCTTGATGATCTTGTTGAGATATTTCTCGAATACGGTGCGGTAAACGCTACAAATCTTGACGGCGGCTCCTCCTCGCTTATGATACACGAGGGTGAAAACATAACGCACAGCGCATATGTTTACGGTGAGCGCGTTGTATCAACGGCTATTCTCGTAAAATAGAGTAAAGCAGAGGTAAAAGATGAACACAAAATACTCACCTCCGATTGCTTCGGAGGAACAATACATAACTCCCCCCACTCAAATAGAGGAGGAGGCGTTCCTTGAGGAGATGTACCGTTATTATCATCCCTTCTGGAAGAAGCTGTTAGTATACGTGGCTGTCTGGATAGTAATTATAGTTGCTTGTTGCTGCGTGATGTGGAATATTATGAAGCAGTACGAAGCGGCTCAGCCGTGGTACACCGTAGAAGAATACATAACCTCCTCCGGACAGTTTGCATTTTACACAGCTATTACAAAGGCATATGGTGACAGTGTCAGTCAGTACGAATCTCTTTACGAAACAGCGATCGGCATTTCAGGTAATTATTTAGGTAAACTTTCTTATAAAAAGCTTGTCCGCGAGTATACCTATGAAAACCCCGTATATCTGATTCACAGCGAAAATAAAAACCTGATGAAGCTGACTCTTCAAAGAGGCGCTCCTACCGGTTTTATGGGATTCACCGGCTACAGCGTGTATAATGTAGAGCTTATCGCACCCGACCTTTTAAATTTTGAAAATTATGCATTGATTTATCCTGCCGGTTCCGTCATTTATGTAAACGGCAAGGAATATGAGCCTGAGGAAACTGAGCAGTATGCGGTTTTCGGCAGTGACGAATACGAGGTGTATGTCATCAGCAATATGCTGACCCGTCCGACTGTCAAGCTGAAATATACCAAAGATGACGAAGACTTTGTATCGCCACTTGAGGGACATCATTTCATCTTTGATTATCCCCATCCAAAGCTTCGCACCGTAACGGCAACCGTGCCTGAAGGTGCTACGGTTTATATAGACGGTCAAAAAGTGCCCGAGGGATTTATATCCGAGGAAACTAAGAGTGAACCCGACCGTTTCGGCAACACCGTTCCTATGGTCAAATACACCGTTCCAACCGTTGCGGGCGAGGGAGAAATCACCGCATCTGCAGAGGATAAATACCTCACAGCCGTAACAGGCGGCGAGGGCACAGTCTTTTCCGCCAATACTCTTTCCTGCTCCGTGCTTGTTCCAAACGGAGCAACCCTTTATGCAAACGGCGAGGAGATAAGCAGTACGGAAAGTACAAAAACCGCTGTATGGCGCTCAGACTTTGAGGGTGTGGCGAATGCACCTATGGCAAATGAATATACCTTCTCAGGCATTCACGCTGTTCCACAGTTCACCGCTACGATAGACGGCGCAGAGCTTAAAATGGTAAAGGATGATGACAAATTCATATTTCTTATGCCCGAAAGTGAAGAGCTGAAAGAAGCATACACCAAACAGGCCGTCGAGTTTATGAACGCGTATCTTTACTACACAACACAAGGGTACTCGAACACAAGGGCAAACCTCAACGCGGTAAAGGCTCACGTAGCGGCACCAAGCCCGCTATACACCAACCTTGAACGCTCTTATATCGGCTACTACTACATCGCTCCTCAACAGATGACGGTTGACTATATGGAGGTTGACAACTTTGTTCCATATGGTGAAAATGCGTTCACCTGCGAGCTTTCGTATAAGCTTTCGCTTAAAAACTGGGTTGGCGATGCCGTAGACGAAAATACTATGCGCATTTCTTTTGCAAAGCGCGACGGCGCTTTCCTGCCTGTAAATATGCGACTCGCAAACGAATAAAAGCAAAAAATCTTGCAAATTGCAAGATTTTTTGCTTTTATTCCTATTTTTTTACTCTGAACAAAAGGCGAATAAGCGCCTTTCCGTCAAACGGAATCAGCGGATATAAATATGAACGGCCGCGATTTACAGTTTCGTTAGTTGCAATAAGTGCAAAAATTCCTACGCTTCCGATAATAAATCCCCAAACTCCGAAAAGTGCCGTGGCAATAAGCAAGAGCATCCTCATAAACTTTACGGCGTATCCGAGCTGATAGCTTGCCTGAGTGAAATTTGCAATAGCGACAAACGCCATATACAGAATGACCTCGGGAATAAGCCAGCCTATATTCACGGCAAAATCGCCGAGGATAAGACCGCCCACTACACTCAGCGAATTTGTGAGCATACTCGGCGTATTCATCGAGGCCAGCTTAAGACCGTCTATCACAAACTCTACAAGCAAAAGCTGCGCAATAAGCGGCAGCGCGCCAAAGTCGCTTGGAACAAGAAATTTCAGCGACTTTGGCAGATACTCGGGGTTGTTTACAAGAAGATACCATAGCGGTACAAGAAATATCGTCAGCCAGAAAATAATATGTCGAACTATGCGAAGATAGCTTCCCGTCAGCGGTGAAAAATAATAATCGCCGGTCTCCTGCAAAAAATCAAAGATAGATGTCGGCAGTATCATCGCCTCGGGCGATGTGTCACATAAAAGTATCACACTTCCCTCGGCAAGCTGGGCCGAGGCCGTGTCAGGCCTTTCGGTAGAGCGTATCTTCGGAAAAGGGTTGTACCACCTTTTCTTGATAAGACATTCGGCAAGGCTTTCGTGTCCCATCGGTATGCAGTCGGTATCAATAGAGTCAAGCTTTGCCGAAAGCCAATCAACATACTTTTTATCAGCAACTCCCTCGATATACACAAGCGCAATATCCGTTTTTGACATTTTTCCTATGTTTTTATATACCACGCGGAGGCGGGTGTCGCGGATTCTGCGGCGGATAAGCGCGGTGTTGAAAATCAGCGTTTCTACAAAGCCGTCGCGCGCTCCTCGCATTACCCTGTCGCTTTCCGGCTCGGAAACAGAGCGCACAGGGTAGGTACGCGCATCTATCAGCACCGCCTCGCAGCCAAAGGTCTCGCCTATCATACATACGCCGCCCGACATTATAAGCAGCGTTGCCTTATCAACCTCCGATACGGTTTCAACCTCGACGTAGGGCGCACTCTCTGCTATAAAATTTCTTGCCGCCTCTCTCCCCTGCGGAAGCTGCTTCAGATTTATGAATATCTGCATAAGCCTGAGCATTGTATCGTCTTTTACAAATCCGTCAATATAATAAAAGGTTGCTTCGTTTTTGCCTATAGTAAGCCGCCGCTTTATAAGGTCGAAGCTCTTGTCAGGCGACAGTATCCCGTCAAGCAGCCTTATGTTGTCCTCGTAGTTTTTGGTAAATTTCAAAAAAACACCTCCGCGTCCACTTTCTTAAAAGTGTGTGCGGAGGTTATGATTTTTATTCATTGCTTATCAAACTTGAAATACTGATAAAGATTGCAGGGTATCATACCGTTATAGAGCTTGCGTACCTTGTCGGCGCGCTTACCGTAAAGACGCTCAAAGCGTTCATACGATGTGAGAACATACACCTGCCACGGTGCAAGAGTCTGAAAATGTCTGCCTATCTGGGCATAAAGCTGCTCTATTTCCGCCATACTGCCCATTCTCTCACCATAAGGAGGGTTGCACACAATGGTCCCCCTGCGACCGCCGGTGCGAATGGTACGTGCATCCGCTGCAAAGGTGCGAACAATGTCGGAAACGCCTGCACGTTCCGCGTTTTCAGCGGCGAGAGCAACCATACTTTCATCAATATCGGAGGCGTAAGCCTCAAACGAGGTGCGGCGTATCATAGAACGCGCTTCCTCACGTGCCTCTGCCCACATTTGGGGCGGTGCAACCGCAAATTCCTCTGCCGCAAAGCGGCGGAATAAACCGGGAGCTTGATTTTTCATAATCATTGCCGCCTCGATAGCTATTGTTCCGCTTCCGCAAAACGGGTCCCACAAAAGTACGTTTTCGCGCGGTCGGGAATTCAGTACAAGCGCAGCCGCAAGCGTTTCACGTAGAGGCGCGGCACCCGCCACAGCGCGGTATCCGCGCTTATGCAGCGTGACACCCGAGGTGTCAATCATAAGCGATGCAACATCCTTGAGAATGAAGAATTCTATCTGATACTTGGTCTTGGTTTCGGGGAACCAGCACATACCGTACTCGTTGTCAAGCCTTTGCGCCACAGCCTTTTTGACAATGCTCTGGCAGTCGGGGATTGAAAAGAGCTTGCTCTTTACCGAGTGCCCTTTTACGGGAAAAGCATCCTCGCGGCCGATAAAACGCTCCCATTCAAGCGATTTCGTACCCTCGAAAAGTTCTCCGAAGGTGCGCGCGCGAAAGCTGCCCATTTTTATATATAAACGTTCGGCGCATCTAAGCCATATATTGCATCTTGCAATAGCCATTTCGTCACCGATAAATGTGACACGGCCGTCAATAGTTTCGGTACGGCGATAGCCGAGTCGGTCTATCTCCTCGCCGAGAAAATGCTCAAGTCCGAACAGGCAGGTTGCTACAAATTCTATTTCCATTTTACTCGTGCATCACTCCGTCTTTCCGTTTTAACGGCGGTAATGCTCCTCCAGATAAAGTCGCTGGATTTTCCGAATTATCCAGCGCAAATGTGCCAAAATTTACTTTTTATTAAGCCTTTCCAGCTCTTCCATAAAGGTGGCAAGGTCCTTAAACTCACGGTAAACGGATGCAAATCTTACATACGACACGGCATCAAGTTTCTTGAGTTTTTCCATAATTATCTCGCCGATTTCAGTAGTGGTAATCTCTGCGCGAAGCGAGTTCTGAAGCTCGGCTTCAATTTCAAGCGCGAGCGCAGCCGTATCAACAGGACGCTTTTGGCAAGCCTTGATAAGTCCGCTTTCAAGCTTCATACGGTCGAAGAATTCTTTTGAACCGTTCTTTTTTATAACAACTATCTGCACCGAATCTATAACTTCATAGGTAGTAAAACGGCGCTTACATTCAAGACATTCACGGCGACGGCGAATACTATTGTTATCACTGACAGGGCGGGAATCTATAACTTTACTTTCGGGATAACCGCAACCGGGACATTTCATAAAGTTTCCTCCTTGGAACGCGAGAATTCCACAACATATAGTTACCATTTTATTTTACCACACAACATATCACTTGTAAATAGTTACAGAAAAAAAGTTGCATAATTTTGTCGTTTAAAATGGGTTGACAAACGAAAATGGGTTTGCTATAATGTTGTGGTGGCAAAGTTTGCCGCCGCAAACACCTTCGGGGTGTGGCTCAGTTTGTATGGCTCGCTTGCAAGACTATGAGCGCATACGTTCGGGCGTTATCCCGAACGGTGTTCTTTGGGTCTCCCTTTTACAATTTAATAGTTTTAATTTCGGGGTGTGGCTCAGTTTGTATGGCTCGCTTGCGAGACTATGAGCGCATGCGTTCGGGCTTTTCCCGAACGGAGTTCTTTGTACTTCCCTTTTTACAATTTAATAGTTTTAATTTCGGGGTGTGGCTCAGTTTGGTAGAGCGCTACGTTCGGGACGTAGAGGTCGCGTGTTCGAATCACTTCCCCCCGACCATATTGAGTGTTCTTATCTGATTTGAGTTATGGACACTCGATTTTTT
>JAZSKM010000072.1:0-1653 GCA_045534835.1 Eubacteriales bacterium
GAACCTCTTCCTCGGAAAGTACAAGAGGGCAAAGTACCTCACCGCTGAATCAAATATTGAGAACAACGAGGCACTCGAGCATTTAAGATTAAAGGACGTAAGAGGCGTGCTTTTCTGTATTCTCCTTGCCGTGCTTATGGCGGTTGCATCTGCGTTGTTCGGTGTGGTGCTGTGGTTTATCACAGGCGCAGAGGATGGCGAAATGTTTACCTATCTTGTGCCGGCACTCTTGATAGGTGTTACGGTCTTCGGTCTTGTCGGCTCGTTCAATAAGAACATCAGGGCGGTGAAGGGCAACAGCCTTGTAGGACAGTATCTGATACTCGTATTCTCGTTTGCACTCGCAAGTGCGCTCGACCTTACTGATATAGGGAATAATTTTGTGAATATAATACTGTTCTTCGGTATAATTACCGTTATGACCTTTATCCTGCATTTGTTCGTATCTCGTATCTTTAAGCTGGATTCCGACGTCACACTGGTGGTGCTTACCGCAGGCGTTTACGGACCTGCATTTGTCCCTGCCGTTGCAAAGCAGATAAAGAGCGATGACCTTATGGTTCCCGGACTTATTGTGGGCTCGCTCGGCTACGCGCTAGGAACGTTTATCGGGGCAGCGTTTGTGCTACTGTTCAGAATGTTCGTCTGACGTTGGCTGCATTTACATAATATTAAGTATAATGAATAAAAGCCGCTTTTCGTAAGCGGCTTTTGTTATGTAACGAGTCCCGTGTGGGACTCGTTTTTTCAGCGATATTTGAGAGGCGCGGCGGTCGTGGTGGGTATATTTGTCGTGAGTATAAATGATGCATCCTAACCAACTATGCGGTTGGCGGATGATTGCCATACCTCTCTGTTATCGATGTTATAACGCGAATTTGTAATTTTTAGTTTACAAAATACGGTTTTAGCACCCGGAAGAGAACTTTTGCTTAACGCTGTCGATTTGCTTCTGCTCTGCAGGAGTGCTTGGGTACCACCCCTTGCTTGCCATCTTGTTATACACCTCGTTCTGTAAGGCGAGCGTTTCGCAGAATGCCGTAGTAAACGCGGAGTGTACTGCAGGTGTTGATGACTCGATTGCACCGTGCATCAAGAGGTCACATTCTCCTTTTAGATTAAGGAGCAGGTTTTCCATAATTTCTTTATCGCCCATATTTTCCTCCTTATCCGAGCAGACCGTAGAATTTATTGAAGCACTCCTTGTGCTTCGCACCTATGGAGTTTACAAAGCTGCCGAGCTCCGCATCCTCAAGGTTTTTTGCGCTTTCCTGACAGGTTGCCTTAATCTGTTTTTCGTGTCCGAGCGTGTCTTCGATATAGAGTAGTTCTTTTGGTGACATATCTTACCTCCTTTTTAGTGGTAAGAGCATTATTGACACAATATCGACCGCTTATTCGGTAAAAATGAAAATATAAATAGTGGATATATTTTGACTTTGACTTGCAAAGGCGACGGTTTTCGACACGCGACTCGAATGGAACTCGAACCTTTTTCGCGCTCCTGTGCGAAAAACTATAAAACAAGGCTATGCGAAGCCTATAAAACTGTATAAAGAGCCGCTAAAAACATACAAAAAATAAGCCCTTGCGTAAAAGTATAAAAAATAAACCGCACACCTAAGTGTACGGTCTTTTGGAGCGGATTACGGG
>JAZSKM010000033.1:0-7568 GCA_045534835.1 Eubacteriales bacterium
TAAAAGGAGATAAATATGAAACGTTCGGAGATTAATAATGCAATAAAGTGGGCAGAGGCACTTGCAAAGGAGCATCACATAACACTTCCTTTCTTTGCAAATCTTGCACCCGATAAGGAACTCTTTAACCTTCCTTCCCGCGTTAATTTGAAGAAGACTATGCTTGGCTGGGACGTAACCGATTTTGGTACAGATGATTTTTCAAAGGTTGGCGCGGTGCTTTTTACTGTTCGCAACGGAAGTGTATATGAGCAGAATGTAGGCACTCCCTATGCAGAAAAGTACATCTTTTTGAAGGACGGAAACGAGCAGGAGATACCTCTCCACTACCACATTCAAAAAACAGAGGATATTATTAACCGCGCGGGCGGAGTATTTTGCTGTCAGCTCGCCGTGCAGGATGAAAATGGTAAGCCTGATTTTACAAAGCCTGTGAGCGTTTGGCGCGATGGCGAGTTGTACGAAGCAAAAGCTGGCGAGGTCATCGAGATTTCTACGGGAAACAGCATAACCCTTGAACCCGGAGTATTTCACAGATTTTTTGCAAAGACCGGCTGTGGCGACCTTGTTATCGGAGAAGTTTCTAAAATCAACGATGATAATATCGACAATGTTTTTGCAAACCCAAGCGACCGCTTCTGCGAGGTTGAAGAAGACGAACCCTGCTACAGATTGCTTGTTAATGAATATTAAAAAAATGCGTTGTCCCGATGGGACAACGCATTTTTTAATCTAACAAATCGTCAATAATTACACCGAGCACGGCATTGTTTACCGTTTTCTAAGTCACTATATTTCCTTAGCCAGCGCAACTGCTTCTTCTGTAAGTGATCGGATCTTATCAAAATCTCCCGAACTTATAAGATCGGCAGGCACCATCCAGCTTCCGCCGCAGGCAAATACTGCTTTGCAGGACAGATAGTCGCGAAGATTGTTTGTGCCGATACCGCCTGTAGGCATAAATTTAATTTTTGAATATGGCGCCGACATAGCTTTAATTGCCTTGACACCGCCTGCAACTTCGGCAGGGAAGAACTTGAGGTACGAAAGTCCGAGACTCATTCCAAGCTCGATTTCACTTGGCGTATAGACACCGGGAATGATAGGATAACCGTTATTTATGCAGTGCTTTACAACGGTAGGATTAAGACCGGGGCTTACAATAAAGGTTGCGCCTGCGCGCATTGCCGCATCGGCTTGCTCTGGAAGCAGAACGGTTCCCGCACCTATAAGAAAGTCCGGGAATGCATCACGTATTCTCTTAATAGCCTCCTCGGCGGCATCCGTGCGGAATGTTATTTCCGCACAGGGGAGACCGCCGTCTTTAAGAGCTTTAGCAAGCGGAATTGCATCATCGGCATTGTCAATTTTAATAACCGGAATGATTTTTGCATCACTAATTTGTTTGATTAACTGTTTCATAATATTCTCCTTTAAAGCGTTGTTAGAGTGTCGTTAAAATTGCCGTTTATTGCGAGATAAAAATCCTTTTATTTGCTGAATTTTTTCTGAAACCAGATCCTTGGATTAAATAAAAGCAGCATAGGGAAGAGTTCAAGTCTTCCTGCAAGCATATCGAAAGAGAGGACAATTTTTGAAAAACTGCTGAAAAATCCGAAATTCTGTGTGGGGCCGACCATCGAAAGTCCGGGACCGATATTGTTTATTGTAGCGGCTACGGCAGTAAAACACGTGGTAGTGTCGTGTCCTTCTATGGATATGAGAATGACCGAGCCAACAAATAAAAGGATATATGTTACAAGGTACGCGCTGGTTGTGTGAATAACGGAGGGATCAAGGATTTTACCCTCAAGATGAATTTTTGTAACTCTGTTAGGATAGATGTAGCGGTAAATCTCCTGACGCGCCCGTTTGGCAAGGATGATAATTCGCGAAACCTTTATGCCACCTCCCGTGCTGCCTGCAGAGGCACCTATCATCATAAGCAGAACAAGAATGATTTTTGAAAAGGTGGGCCACAGGTCGAAATCTGCCGTTGCAAAACCCGTAGTAGTGATTATTGATGAAACTTGGAAAAATGCGTGACGTAAACCCTCGCCGGGCGAGTCAAACGCTGAATAAATGTTAAAAAAGATAAGCGCGACAGATACGACGATTATACCGATATAAGCACGAAGCTCTTCGCTGCACAGGGATGCGCGGAATTTTTTGAGCAGTAACAAAAAGTACACACTGAAATTCACGCCGAAAAGCATCATAAAGATGACTACGACCCATTGTATAGCTGCAGAGTATCCCGCAATGCTTGAGTTTGTTATAGCAAAACCGCCTGTGCCTGCGGTTCCAAATGTAACTGTGATTGCATCAAAAGCGGGCATTTTGCATATGAGCAGAATAACAAATTGCAGTATTGTGAGGAAAATATAAATTGTGTAAAGGATAAGTGCCGTTGAGCGTGTTTTTGGTACAAGCTTGCTTACAGAGGGGCCGGGGCTTTCTGCTCTCATCAGGTGCATCTGCGAGCCGCCGGCAAGCGGAAGAATAGCAAGCAAAAAGACAAGTACGCCCATACCGCCTATCCAATGTGTAAAGCTGCGCCAGAAAAGGGAAGCGTGCGAAAGAACCTCGATGTCCGAAAGAATACTTGAGCCGGTAGTGGTAAAGCCTGACACGGTCTCAAAAAAGGCGTCTATATAGGAGGGAATATCTCCGCATATGACAAAAGGCAAAGCACCAAAAAGACTCAATACAAGCCAAGACAAAGCCACTGTGACAAAGCCCTCGCGGACAAAGAATACAACCTGACGCGGCCTTTTAATTACGGCGAGTGTACCTACTGTCGCACATATAAGCGCGGTATATAAAAACGCAGTTGCTTCATTTTCGCCATATAAAACGCCAATTAAATAAGGCAACAGTAAAAATGCGGATTCTATAAGGAGTACCCACCCGAGAATATAAGAAATGATGCGAAAATTCATATTTTTCTCCGTATTTGTTACGCAAGAATGTCGTTAATGTCGTGGAAGCCTTGGTGCTTAGTGACAACGATTACAGTATCACCCTCGAGAATACGGTCGGTTCCTCGCGGAATGATGATTTTTCCTCCGCGGTTTATACACGCAATAAGGAGGTCTTTTTTAAGAGAAAGATCCATAAGCGGAATGTCTGTCAGCTGACATTTTCCAACTCTGAATTCTATCGCCTCCACCCTGTCGTCGATGATGTGATAGAGAGTTTCAATGTTACTGCCGAGCGAGTTTTGTTTAGCGCGGGCGTATGCAAGAATAGACTCAGCGGTAATGTATCGCGGATAAATTACGCTGTCGATATCAAGTCCTGCGATCACTTCGTGGAAGTTTGTACGGTCAATTTTGGTAATGACCTTTGCCGAGGTGTGCTTTTTCGCGTGAAGAGTGAGAAGAATATTTTCTTCATCAATGTTGGTAAGCGGTATAAACGCTTCGGTCTGCATAATGCCGGATTCAAGGAGAAGCTGTTCGTTTGTACCGTCACCGCAGAAAATCATAGCGTCGTCAAAGTTCTCCGCAAGCTGAGAACAGCGCGCCTGGCTCTCCTCAATAATTTTTACCGAAATTCCCTCGTCAAGCAGCATCTTTGTGAGATAATACGCAATTGTTCCTCCGCCGACTATCATTACGCTTGCAACCTTTCTTGTTTCAAGTGAAATTTTGCGGAAAAAGTTTTTTGTATTTCTCGCGGTGGAAACAAAGAATACTATATCACCTTTTTCTAGAACAAAAGAACCGTTTGGAATAGTGACATCTTTATCACGTTCTACAGCGCAAATGAGCTGGCCTGAAGATATAGTTTGCTGAAGCTGCATAAGCGATTTGCCGGCAAGTGGGCTGTCATCCGAAATCTTGAATTTTACAAGTTCAGCGTGACCTTTGGCAAAAGAGTTGATGCTGATAGCCCCCGGCAGACGAAGCAAGCGAGCAATTTCGTGCGCGGCTTCAAGTTCGGGGTTTATAATCATAGAGATATTAAGTCTTGAACGTAGATATGTCAGTTCGCCCGAATAGTCAGGGTTACGCACACGTGCTATCGCCGCGCAGTTACCTACCTTTTTTGCTATTGTGCAGCAGAGCAGGTTGAGTTCGTCAGAATCGGTAACTGCAATTATCAGATCCGACTGTTCTATACCAGCTTCCATAAGAACTCTGTAGCTTGAGCCGTTTCCGACAATTCCGAGAACGTCATAAGCATCCGAAATCTTTTTTACTGCCTCCGCATCCTTATCTATTACAGTTATGCGGTGACCTTCACGGCTAAGCTGCTCTGTAATGGCAAAGCCTACATTTCCGACACCTACAACTATTACAGTGAGTGAATTGCTATCCTGTTTGTTAAGCTTGTCAATAAAAGACATAGTGCCTCCGTGTTATTTTTCCAGAACGCAAACTACCATTTTTACAAAACATTCTTTTAGTAAAGGGAGTTTGCTAAGCGGTTTCAAAAATCCGCGCAGCGGAATATGGCTAATGTACGCGGGAGAGATTGATTTCTCCTTTAGAATGCGGTTAAAGCGCTTGATAGACATATGGTTTATATATGAAAAATACTCGTCACCGTTTTCACGTTTTGAAATGCGGAAAGCAATGCGCTCGTCCCCGTCGGGAACGTTTTTGCAGAGTATTTTGTATGCTTCGATAAGCGTTTTTTCGGAGAAGAAGAGATGTACCCAAGGAATGTAGATAAGGTCACTGAGATGTGCGCCGAGGGGATGATTTATCGGCGGAAAGTTTACAAACAGTCTTCCGCCCTTTTTCAGCACACGCAGACATTCGTCAAGTACCTCGTCAGGTTTTGCCACGTGCTCCATTGCATCGTTCATAATGATAGTATCAATACTGTCGGATTCAAAAGGCAGCTTCGCAGCATCTGCGGCGACAAATCGGAACTTGTCCGAAAGGCCAAGACTTTCCGCAAGTGCGGTAGCTTCTTCTTCGTACTTTTTAAGTATTTCTACACCGATAACTTCTTTTGCCCCTATTGAAGCATAAAATAGGGATTTGCCGCCTGCACCGCAGCCTATATCGACTATAGTTTTGTCGGCAAACATATCTGTTTCGTCGCAAAAATCAAGATAAAACTTGATAGTATCGGCACCTTTTTGATACTGCCACATCGCATATGACATTACGCCGTCATTTTGCAAATTAAACGGGTGTACGGGAGCTTTGAAGCAGGTATTCAACTTTAACAGTATTTTTGTAGCAAGTCGCATTTTATTTTATCCTTATCAATGATTTTAAGCCTTCTGTGAGCGCGTTGCAAAGAGCATCTGCCTCTTCTACGGTATTGTATCGCGAAATGCTGATACGTAAAGAGCAGTCGGCATCTTTATCGCTGATGCCGAAAGCACTAAGAGCGCGGCTTGTCGCCTTTGAATGAGAGGAGCAGGCAGAGCCGCTTGAAACAAATATACCTTTGCCTGAGAGAAAGTGAAGCATTGTTTCGCTCTTGATACTTGGTAGAGTGATGTTTATTATATGGTAAACCGCATTTTTTGGGCGGTTTATCCGTATTTCTGAAAGGGAAGAGTCGTCTTTAAGGCGTGATATTATGTGCATTGAAACTTCTTCAATTGATGAAGCGTCGTTTGAACACGCCTTTACAGCAGCGCCAAATCCTGCGATGCCAATGACATTTTCCGTACCAGCGCGAAGTCCGTGCTCCTGTTGTCCGCCGTGAATTATAGGAGAAATTGCACGCCTTTTTAAGATGTCAGGCGAAATGTACAGTGCGGCAACACCTTTAGGACCGTGAAGCTTATGAGCACTTACGGTGATGAGGTCAGCGCAAAGACTCTTAGGAGTGAATTTGATTTTTGAATAAGCCTGTACAGCATCGCAGTGACAGATTATATCGGGGCAAAGTGATTTTGCAGTTTTGAATATATCCGAAACGGGATACAGCGCGCCTGTTTCATTGTTGACAAGCATAACCGAGATTAAAACTGTATTTGGGGTGAGAGCGTTCTCAAACTCTGCAAAGTTGATTTCACCTTTCTTTGTGGAAAGGCGGACGACCTCTGCACCCAGTGTTTCAAGATGCTTTGCCGCAGCCTCGACTGAAGAATGCTCGCCCTCACTGATAATAACTCTCGCTCCGCTTTTCCTTTTCTTAGAAGTGTAGGCACCGATAAGCGCGAGATTATTAGCCTCGCTGCCGCTGCCGCAAAAGACAAGCTGGCGAATATCTCCGCGAACACCGAGAGAAGACATAACTTCGGCGCGAGCTTCTGTAATTATTTTTTCAGCGGCAAGTCCTACCGAGTGAAGGGAAGACGGGTTGCCATAAACGCTGTCAATTACAGACTTCATAGCAGCCTTTGCTTCGTCACAAAGCGGAGTTGTGGCGCTGTTGTCAAAATAGATTTCTGTATTCATTAAATAAAGCAGAAGAGGTCAAGAGCCGTTTGCATATCTGCGGTATGCGCTTCATAGTTTTCTACGGTAGAAGAATAGGTAATGGTATATACGCGAGACTGATGAATACAAACCACCTGCCAGAACTTATATTCAACATCGTTGAATTCTGCGGTGTAAACATATTGCTGTGCAGCCTCGTTTGCAAGAATGAGGTTTGCGCTCTCGACCTCTCCCACAAGCGTAAATACCGAGTTGAGTTCATTTAGGTGCTTTTCAAAAATTGCATCAAAGCCGCCTGTCACGTCTTCAAGCGCGGACATTGTGACAGAGATGTTAGAGGGATCGTTTACGGAGTAATATGCCGTGGTAACTCCCGTGCGCATATCCACTTTCCAGCTTTCGGGAACGTATAAAAGATAGTCTACAATCTCCGTGTCTGAGGCTATCTGCATCCCCGTGGGAACTGAGTAAGTATCCTCGCCGCAGGAGATAAGTGTAAATGCGAGTAATGCGCATATTAAACAATATGAAATGATTCTTTTCATTTTTAGATCCTTTCTCATTCGGCAATACCGAGCAGCTGCCTTGCCGCACGCAAAATTCCGATTTTACCGCTTTCATATGTTAAGCCGCCTTGCAAAAATGCAGTGTACGGAGGACGAATGGGACCGTCTGCCGAAAGCTCAATTGAGGAACCGCCGACAAACGCGCCTGCCGCCATTATTACTGGATCGGTATACCCCGGCATATCCCACGGCTCGGGCGAAACATATGCATCAACCGGAGAGCCTGCCTGGATGCCCTGACAAAAGGCAATAAGCTTTTCGGGAGCACCGAAACGTATGGTCTGTATAATATCACTGCGGCGCTCGTTATATCGCGGAGCGCAGTCAAACCCGAGCTTTTCAAAGATGTATGCTGCAAAATGAGCTGTTTTCATAGCCTGAGCTACGGTATGAGGTGCGTAGAAAAGTCCGCGATACATATTCTTGGTCTGACCGAGACTTGCACCGATTTCAAGGCCTACACCGGCGAAATCCTGGGCATTGCCGGCATTTCCGGCAGCGGCCAGAAGGAACTGCTGGAAGCCATTGCCGGCCTGCAGCCCCGCATGAGCGGCAAGATCCACTACCGCAACCGCAAGGGTCATATCAAGGAGCTCACCGAAATGAGCGCGCAGGAAATCCGCGAGATCGGCATCCGTCTGGC
>JAZSKM010000034.1:0-17973 GCA_045534835.1 Eubacteriales bacterium
CGAAAGCAACTATCACCGCATTGAAGCGCGTGAAAAAGGGGATGTGCCACAAAAGTCGCGGAACATAGAACACCACGAATATCTGTAGCATAAGCGGTACACCGCGGATTATCCAGACAAATATTTTGGTTATAAAGCTCAGTGGCTTGAATTTTGACATAGAGCCAAAAGAAATCACCAAACCCAAAGGAAGCGCTAACACGAGTGTTAGCGCAAAAATCAGGCAGGTCGTTTCAAATCCTTCAAGCAACCTTAACGTCACTTGCAAAAAAGAAGACCAAGTTATTGCCATAATTATTCCTTTATATGTAATCAGTCGATAACTTCAACAAGCTGAACAACATTCTCAAAGCCGTACTTCTTTGCGAGGTTATCAATTGTACCGTTCTCAAAGAGAGTCTTAATTGCCGCATTTACCTTAGCGGTGAGTTCGCTGCCCTTTTCAAAGCCAATAGCGTAAATCTCAGAATCAAGAACGATGTCTTCAACTATCATAAGGTCGGTATAGTCACCCTGACCGCAAACATTCTTTGCAAGTACGATATCCATTACTGCAAAATCAACAGCGCCGGACTTAACCTCAAGGAATGCCTTATTCTGAGCGGGGTACTTTTCAAGGCTGCCGTTATCGCCTATAACGGTGGAAGCATAGCTTTCACCTGCACTGCCGTTTTCAACGCCTGCCTTTTTGCCGGCAAGGTCAGCCTCGGTCTTGATGGTGTCAGCATTGCTAGCATTGATAACTACACACTGCTGATTAAGCATATATCCATAAGAGAAATCAACGAGGTCGGAACGCTTGGTATCAACGCCGTCGATTTTGTCTGTAGAGTTAGCGGTAAAGCCGTTCCAGATACAGTCGATGGTGCCTGCTTCAAGCTCCATATATTTCTGACCCCAGTCGATTTCCTGAAACTCTACATTCATACCGATGATTTTGCCAACTTCGATAGCGAAATCGGACTCAAAGCCGGTCCAGTTGCCGTTTTCATCTTTTTCATTCATATTCTCGAAAATGGTAACTCCGCAAACCAGAGTATTGTCTTCTTCTTTTCCGCAGGATGCAAAGCAGCATACGAGCATAATTGCTGCGAGCATAATAGCTGTAAGTTTTTTCATTTTAGATTCTCCTTTTATGTAAAAAAATTATCCGTTTTAGCGCTTTAGCGTGCTAAACTGTTATCATAATAGCACGACAATATGATGTTGTCAATAGTTTTTTAGAAAAAAATTGCAAAAAATGAAAAAAGACGGGGTGAACCCGTCTTTTCTCTAAAAGGCTTACGCCTCTTTCTTAACGATTTCCTCGCCCTTGTAGTAGCCACAAGCGCTACATACGCGGTGTGCACGATTGTACTCGCCGCACTTAGGACACTTTACCATGCCGGGGAGCGGAAGCTTCCATACATTAGAGCGTCTCTTGTCTCTGCGAGCCTTCGATGTTTTTCTCTTCGGTACTGCCATTTAGAATACACCTCCTTAGATGTTTGCACAAAGTGCTTATCTATATTATTTATTATTTTTATTCTTCATCAAACATTGAAAGAAGCTTTGCAAACGCGGGATTCAGTTCTGTTTTCGGACAGTCACATTCACCCTCATTTAAGTCCTTGCCGCATTTCTGGCAAAGCCCCTTGCAATCCTCTTTACACAGCACCCTTGTCGGAAATTCCATAAGCAGTATCTCCGAAAGCTGCTCGTCAATGTCAAGCATACCGTTTTTAACAACGGCAAAATCCTCTTCCTTCTCCTCTGCATCCTCAACCATTCCCTCAGGAACGACAGTTCTAACAAAGGATATCTCAAACTCTCCCGAAACCTCGCACGCACAACGGGCACAAACGGTTTCATAAGGAAGAGCTACCGCGAGTTCAAGCCGCATATAACCAGCATTATCGGTTATACTGCCTGTAACGCGCGCAGGTGTCGGAAATCGCACACCTGAAAGATTTACCGAATTTCCTATACTGTCCTCTTCTATCGAGAGCATATAGTCAATATCAATCTTGCTTTTCTCACCCGACAGGAGAGACGATATATTAAGTACCATACATTCCTCCTGAGCATAGAATTGCAACATAAGCATTATACACCGCCAAAATACGCTTGTCAAGAAAAAAATTGCAATATTTTGCGGTTTTTCTTTGACATCGGCATATAAAGGCTATATAATATAGGTAAATTATTTTCGAGGAGTAAAATATGTTTAAAAAGCTCTTTAGCCTGCTCTGCTATCTCATAATGGCGCTCGTTGTCGGAACGATGCTGTTCAGAATATACACGCTTAATCACTATCCCGCGTTTGCCAAAGGCGTTCTTCCCACACATTCTCTCGGTGCATCATACAGTAGCGGCACACTAAGCGGTGTCACCTGGGAACCCGAAGCGGTTTTCGACGATACGGGCGATTTCTTTATTCACCAGCCGATATATTTTGAGAATGAAAAAACTCTCATAGTAACCGTGCGGTACAACAATTCCCTGCTTGAAGAATTAAAGCACGAGGGGAACGGTGAGGACCTTCCTCTTGACGTCACCCTCTACACAGACGGTAAAACGCGCGTACATCCGACAACATATTCTTACGGCAAGGCATACGGAATATACTCTTACCGCCGCTACGTATTTGAAAATATTACTCTTAGCGACTATGATATCCTTTATATAGACATCTATACAGATGCTACCGACTATAGCGTTTCTCCCTACAGCAGTATCTCTGTATATGACGGCAGCGAAAAAGTGAAAGCATACAAGCTTACCTCTGCGGATAAAAGAGCGCTTAAATAAAAAGATGGGCATCGCCCATCTTTTTTAATTGGAATTACTAAGCGAACGCATATAGAACGTGCCATCCTCGCGTTTCATAAGCAAGAGATGATACGGGCCTGCTACTGTTTCATTCATTATGCTTTTAAAGGTACAGGAATATGTGTTCTCTGTTTCATAAAGCTCTGAAAACTCTATCTCCGCTCTGTTATCAACACCTATCCCAAGCGAAATATACGCATCAATCTTGTCAAGGTATGTGAAAAGATCGGTAGAACGGTTGCCAACGCTTGCCGTGCCTCCGAAATAGCGATACACCGTGCTTTCAAAATCCACGGCTGGAATAACCGTCGTTATCTCATACGTCGGATAAAGCTCGCGTGCCTGCCCGATAAGCTCGGTATTCGCATTATACTTTGCATAATTGCGTTCAAGTATAGAACAAAGCACTCCGTCGCGGTAAAGCTCAGCCGCATCAGACGGATTGTCAAATTCTTTAAGGTGCGGAGTATTCTGCACCATTATAAGAATCATATTTTCAATTTCCTTTGCTATGTCGCCATCAGTTTCAAGAACAGCAATGCTCTCCTCCGCGCTGTAATCGTGAGTATCAATGCCGAGAATATCATATAACCCGCAGCTACTAAGGAGTAGCAATACAAACATAGGGACAAGCAGCTTTAAAAAACGGGTCATACTTTTTCCACTGCGCTTACGGTATAGCCTGCCTCAGTAACCGCGGCAGACAGTTTGTTCACATCGAGCGATGCGGGACACTTGATATGTGCCACCTTATCCTCAAGAGAAATCTTGGCGCTAACGCCGCGAAATGACTCAAGCGAGCTTTTTACGCGAGCTGAGCAATGAGCGCAGGACATCCCGCCAATGTGCATAGTATACTGAACCTTTCCAAACATCTTTTCTTCCTCCGTTATATCGGGCATATCAGGACAGATACGCCGCAGTGTCAGTGAATTATAAAGCATAAATGCGGCGGTGTTAACCGCAAAAAGCAACGAAAGTAGCGGGACAGCGGCAAAAATAGCACAAACAACAGCAAGCACGGCGACACAGATGACATTGACCTTTCGCAGGCGCAAAATCCCCTTGCCGAAGAAAAACAGGCGCACACATTTTTGAATGTCCCGTGAGGTTTCAACCACTATTATTTTATCACTCTTTTTCATTTCTTGCAATACCTTTTCCTTTTCAATTTTCAAAACTGCAGTGCGCGTTTCGTCTGCCAAAAGTCGCTTCGCCGCAAGGTCCATACCTCTCCCATACCCCAAAAGAACTGTCCTTATCCCATTTTCGCGAAAAAAAGAAAAGGCTCGCCTTGCCTCGCTTGAAATTTCATCGCGGAACAGCAGAAATCCAAGAAACTCCATTTTGCAAGCGGCATAAACTACGCTGTATCCTGAAAAATCGGCGCGCCGTACCCCTTCGGGCAAGATGACTCCACAGCTTTTCATAAACCTTTTATTGCCTAGGAAATATTTTTCACCATCAACCATTGCAGAAATACCTTCAGCGTTGTCTGCTAAAACTTTTGCTTCTGCCTTTTTTTGTGCCATATCGAGCGCCGCCTTTTGAATAGCCTGTGCATATCGGTACTTGCAGCCACGCGACACCGCCGCAGCGATAGACAAAAGGCGCATTTTTTCGCCGTCTGCGGCAAAAACATCATACAGCTCCTCTCTGCCCGTATTCACTGCATCGTAGCAAAAAACGGCAGTTTTTGCACCGCCTGCCGCCGTATATACGCGCGTATCCGCTTCATCCAAAATCCCTACCAATTTATCTTTCATATTATGCTCCAAGATCTTTTTTTATGAGTATTCCCTTTTTTTCGTTTTTTGCCCATTTTTTCGATAATTTTATGGTAATTTCCTTCACTTATATGTTATAATAATTGTATCTATACTCAGGAGCTATGCTATGAACATAATCAGGTTTTCGGTAGGTGATATTCTGACCTTGAAAAAGGCTCACCCCTGCGGCACAAACAAGATGCGCGTAGCGCGTGTCGGCAGCGATATCCGCATAATATGCGAAGGCTGCGGAAGAGATATGACACTGCCGCGTGAAAAACTCGAAAAGGCTGTCAAAAAAATCGAAAATTCAATGGAGTAAATATGAATATTATAAATCTGCTTTTAAAGCCTGCCCAAAGCAGCAGATGGCAAAGGTACGGATATCTCCTGCTTGCATTTCTTGCACCTGCACTGCTTATGTGCATTTCATACTTTGCATTCGGAGTTTTCCCCTTCGGTAACGAGTCTGTGCTTGTACTCGACCTCAATGCTCAATACGTATACTTTTTCGGTGCACTCCGCCGCGCTATTTACGGCGATGCGAGCCTCATCTACTCATTTTCAAGAGCGCTCGGCGGCGAGTTTTTAGGAATATTCGCATACTACCTTTCAAGTCCGCTTTCCTTTATTGTTGCACTCTTCCCCGAAAAGATGATGCTTGATGCTCTTCTCTGCCTTTTTACTGTAAAATGCGGCATTTGCGGTCTCACTCTTGCATACTACCTTGACTGCCACAGAGTAGGCTCAAAGCAGTCGCGTATTCTTTTCGGTATCCTCTATGCTATGTGCGGCTACGGTGTAATTTATCAGCACAACACGATGTGGATTGACTGTATGTTCCTGCTCCCCCTCGTTGCGCTCGGTATTGAACGACTTATCTCAAACAGAAAGCACCTTCTCTTCACACTCTCTCTTGCTCTCGCAATATTCTCAAACTTCTATATCGGATTTATGATGTGCATTTTCTGCTTCATCTACTTTTTCTACGCTTACTTCTGCGTTTCGGAAAACGACTGCGGCGAAAAGAAGCATTTTATAAAGTCATTTTTCCGTATGGGCGTATTTTCGGTAATAGCGGTAGGGCTTGCCGCCTGCATAATCCTGCCCACCTACTACTCGCTTGGCTTCGGAAAGTCCACTTTCACAGATCCGACATACAAATTTGAACTTCGCTTTGACTTTCTTGATTATATAAGCCGCCTTTTCTTAAACGCATATGACACCGTACGTCCCGAGGGGCTACCTATTATTTACTGCGGTACGCTTACCATTCTTTTATTACCGCTCTTCTTCCTTTCAAAGAAGGTTCCGCTAAAACAGAAGGTTGGCTCGAGTGTGCTTATCCTTATCTTCTCGATGTCATTTATGATAGATGCAGTAGACAAGTTCTGGCACGGTATGCAGGCGCCAAACTGGCTTAATTACCGTTACAGCTTTATGCTGGTATTCGTTCTTATCATAATGGCTGCAAATGCGTTCTCGGACATTCGCCGTATTCCCACGTCGCACATCTGCGGCTCGGTTTGCGGCTGGCTTCTCACACTGTTTATATGCCAGAAAACTGTTGAGTTTTATGAAGAAAAGATAGTTATCGACCGCGACCTCCTCTGCTTTACGACATCCATCCTGTTTATTGCCGCATACGCGGCGGCGCTCGCGCTCTTCAAAAACGCAAAATACCGACACGTGGCGACCTCGGTTCTGCTGGTTATCGTTTCTGCCGAAATGATAGTTTTTGGAGTTTCGTCTATATGCTATCTCGATGACGATGTCGTCTATTCCACTCGCTCATCCTATCTTGATAACGTAGGAAGATACGAGGACAGCGTTGATTATATCCTTGAAAACGACTCTGATTTTTACCGTTTCGACAAAACAAAGCATTCCCTGATAAACACCCCTATGACTCTCGGCATACGCGGTTTTACCAACTCAACCTCAACATTAAACCGCGACACTATTGATTTTCTCCGCTATATGGGAATTTCCTCCAAGTCGCATTGGTCAAAATATTACGGTGCAACTGCCCCATTTGACTCGCTTCTCGGAGTGAAATATGTAATTGTCGACGGAGAATATGACATCCCGAGCGGCTATGAGCTTTACTATGAGGGAAAGAACACAAGTGTGTATAAAAACCCATATGCGCTGCCTGTTGCGTATGCGGTGAACAGCAGTCTTAGCGATGTTACTTTGGCATATCCCGAGGACTATAAAAAGCAGCTTGAAGCGGGAACAATCGAAAAAATAGAAGCATACTATACCCCTGCCGAGAGAATGAACGTAATGCTTGGTGCAATGCTTGGATATGACTACGTCCCCGAAATGTTCAAGTCAATAGAAAAAGTAGAATCTAGTGAATCCAACTTAAACTACTCTTACGTTGCCGAGCACGCACTCTACAAGCCGATAAATTCCGACTCAGATGCTTCGTTGCACTATGATTTTGCAGCCGAGGCCGACGGCATAATTTATATGTACCTGCCTACCGACTATCCTCGCGAGGCAAACGTGCTTGTAAACGGGGAGGAAAACGGCACCGTGCTTGCTAATGAAACTAACAGAATGATATCGCTCGGACATTTTGGCGAAGGCGAAGAAGTGAGTGTAACCATAAAACTTAATGCCGACCGTATCTATATACGCGCCGACGAGCCTCTTTTCTGGTATGTTGACCAAGCGGAATACGAGGCGGGTATGACCGCGCTCGCGGAAAATCCATTTATAACTAACGAGTGGAGCGAAACCTGCTTCAATGGCACAATCACCCTCACAGACGAGCGTTCAACTGTGTTCACTTCTATTCCCTACGATAAAAACTGGCGTGTGTGGGTAGACGGAAACGAGGTTAAGACCTATGAAATGCTACAGGCACTTGTTGCATTTGATGCCGAGGCAGGCACACACGAGGTTGTTATAAAGTATGTTCCGAGACAGCTATATTTCGGTCTTGCAACATCTGCAATTTCGGCAATTGCGCTGATATGCATATATGTTTGCGGTCGGATTTACAAAAAACGCGAAAACTTTGAAGTGGAAATAATCGAAGTACCCGAAGACACACAAGAAGCAAAGGAAGAAGAATAATGTTCTACTACATCTACGGTACACTTGCTCACCGTGAAGCAGGTGTTGCAGTGATTGACTGCGGCGGTGTTGGATACAAGCTCACAGTGTCGCAAAATACCTTAAGCGAGCTTGACAGAAATGCGGCGCGCAGTGACAAGGCGAAGCTTTACACCTATATGGCAGTACGTGAGGATGACGTTGAGCTTTTCGGCTTTTATACTGAGGATGAGCTTGCATCATTTAAGCTGTTGCTCACCGTTTCGGGCATAGGTCCAAAGGCCGCTATGGGTGTGCTTTCTGCCTTTACTCCCGATGGACTCGCAAGAGCTGTTTCGTCTGAGGATACAAAAGCAATTGCGCGTGCAAACGGCATCGGTGCAAAGGGTGCCGCGCGCATAGTGCTTGAACTCAAGGACAAGCTCTCATACAGTGGCGATACAACCGAAAAAATACAAATGCCAAGCACCGCTCCAAAGGCAAAGGGTTCTCACCTCACCGAAGCCGCTGAGGCGCTTACCGCACTCGGCTACAGCCGCGCCGAGGTTAACACCGTTCTCGCTAAAATGGACACCGGCGGCAAGGATGCAGGCGAAATCATCCGCCTTGCGCTTGCACAATTTTTAAACTGACGGAGGGATAAACTGTGGACTCTTTTTTCACCGAAGATATGGACTTTGAAAACCGAATAGTTGACTCCTCCTACACCCCAATGGATGCAGAAACCGAACTTAGCCTGCGCCCTAAGACACTTAACGACTATGTCGGTCAGGCTAAAGCTAAAGACAATTTAAAAATCTATATAGACGCGGCAAAAATACGGGGTGAAAGCCTCGACCACGTTTTGCTCTACGGCCCTCCCGGTCTTGGTAAAACCACGCTATCGAATATTATCGCCTCCGAAATGGGCGTGAATATCCGCACCACCTCAGGCCCCGCTATCGAAAAGCAGGGCGACCTTGCGGCACTGCTCACTAATCTGTCAGAGGGGGACGTATTGTTCATTGACGAGATACACCGCCTGCCGCGCACAGTCGAGGAAATACTCTACCCTGCAATGGAGGACTATGCACTTGATATTATTGTAGGCAAGGGGCCCGCTGCACGCTCAATAAGAATACCGCTGGCACGCTTCACCCTTATCGGTGCAACAACGCGTGCAGGACAGCTTACACAGCCGCTACGCGACCGTTTTGGCGTGGTACTGAAGCTGGAGCTCTACACTCCGGAAGAACTTTCAAAGATAGTCACACGCAGTGCTGAAATACTAAAGGTTGACATTGACACAGCCGGCGCAATGGAAATCGCATCACGCTCACGCGGAACGCCGCGTATTGCCAACCGTCTTCTTAAGCGTGTCCGCGACTTTGCAACCGTTAAGGCAGATGGAAAGATAAGCGAGGCTATAGCAAAAGAGGCGCTCGCCGCTCAGGAAATAGATGAGCTTGGACTTGACAACACCGACCGCAGAATGCTTGAGGCGATTATAAAATTCTACGGCGGAGGTCCCGTAGGGCTTGACACTCTTGCAGCTACAGTGGGCGAAGAGGCAATTACGCTTGAGGATGTTTACGAGCCTTATCTTATGCAGATAGGATTCCTTGCGCGTACACCGCGCGGTCGTTGCGTAACACGCCTTGCATATGAGCATCTCGGTATTCCTTTTAGCGCGACAAAAGAAACGCCTAATATTCAGACTACTATTTTTGATAACGGCGAGGAAATATGAACGAGGTTTTAAAACAGCTTTATGAAAGAAAATCCGTAAGAGTATTTGCGGATCGTGAAATTTCAAACGGAGATAAACAGGCGATACTGCGCGCTGCTGTCGAAGCGCCCACCGCAGGCAATCAGCAGCTTTACACAATAATTGATGTAACAGACCAAGACCTTAAAGAAAGGCTTGCAATCTCCTGCGACAATCAGCCGTTTATCGCCAAGGCCAAAATGGTGCTGATATTTTGTGCCGACTGCCAGAAGTGGTACGATGCCTTCATCACTACCGGCTGCGAGCCGCGAAAGCCTGGCGCCGGCGACCTTTTACTCGCCGTCAGTGATGCAAATATCGCAGCGCAAAATGCGGTAACCGCCGCTGAAAGTCTCGAAATCGGCTCCTGCTACATAGGCGATATAATGGAAAACTGCGAAATTCACCGCGAAATGCTAAATCTCCCCGAATATGTTTTTCCTGCCGCGATGCTTGTTTTCGGCTATCCTACTAAGCAGCAGATAGAACGTGAAAAGCCAAAGCGCGCAGAAATGGAGCATATTGTTCACGAAAACGCATACCGCCGTATGAGCGACAGCGAGCTTGAACGTCTGTTTTCAAAAAAGGCTAAAGAGCAGTCATATCAAAATTGGATGACTGCCTTTTGCGAGAGAAAGTATAATTCCGACTTTTCGAGAGAAATGTCACGCTCGGTAAATGAGTATCTGAAAAACTTTGAATAATACAGCAAATTCCACTGAAGAGGTGACTCTCTCAGTGGAATTTCTATTTTCTATAGAGAAAGAGCGCTACTCCCTCGGGAGTAGCGCTCTTTTTGTGTTATTTTTGTGCCATATTGCTATTATACATTGTCGTAAATATTAGCTTTTTGTCTGCCATAGTCTTCAGCAATGCCCTCTTTCAGGAAGTCAGCAAGAGTACCCACAACGCTTACGCAGATTATGTCTACAGGCGAAAAGCTGACAAGATTTGCTTCAGGCTTTATATATGCTACTTTCTTCACGCTTCTACACCTCCTCAACAACGTCACTGTAATATGCAACAGGATTAGTCCACTCAACTTCTGCAGGTATTATGTCACTGTAAAGCTCAGTTCCATCCTTGAGTTTAACAACACCTACTGCATAATATGTCTCATGGGTGTCAACCGGAATATCATAAACATCTGCACGGAAATGATTAGCAGTACCGCTTTTTGAAGTTTCTGCAATATTATCTTCGCTGTCTTTGCTAACATTAGTAAACAAGTAACGAATGAACGATTCCTCAACGATATCCTTAGCGTAATCGGAATCAAGTTCACAGTCGGTAGACGTTGCCTCAAGCTCAAAGAGGAATCTTACAACGCCGCCCATAGGTCCATTTGCGACTATGTTTCCCGGATAATATACACCGGAGTCTGTACCTGCAGAAATGCTGTAGTTAATCTCAGGTGCGCCCTGCTCTGTATAAAGTGCCATATCGTAAACATTTACGCTGATGTAGCAATCTTCGCCGGCGTTTGTACCCGAGTTGAAGAGATAGCTGTTAACATCTGACTGACCGTACGGACAATCTTCGGGTGTACAGATTTGATGGAATGTGTTGATGTGACGGTAGTTTGTTCTTCCCTCGCCGTTCACTTCACCCTTGTCGTGTCCGCAAAGCATATGAACAGTGTCAATAGACGGGTTAGTCGCCGGATTCTCTACCAATACGTTTACAGTGTAGTCGCCTATAATCTGCTCACCGTTTATATGAACATTTTCAACATTAAAGTGGGCAGTATCATAAACATAAATGTCAGATACTCGGTTATCTGCGTGAGCAGGAGCGTTGCTACCGCCTGCTCCATTTGCAATACCGTTCTGCGCAGTAGCTTCAAGTGTAGTAACGTTAATGTTTCCGTAAACATGGAGAACGGATTTTGTATCTTTAGTTGTTTCTGCGCCAACGCCGTAGAGGCTGAGGTAATATGTGGTAATAACATCCTCATTAGTACTGTCCGGATCACCGATGGTAAGTTTACCTTCACCGGTAACAATACCGTCCTTGACGACATTGCCATCCTTGTCGTACGTAGCCCAAGCATCGTAGTTCCACGCACCGATATAGTAGTATTTACCCGAAAGAATTGTAACATCAGTATACATATCTTTACGGCTTGGGTCTCTCTTTGAAATCTCAGGGTCAGAATGGAAGCCACCAAGTACCATAAGGTTATAGTTAAGCGGATCGGTCACACCCTCAGCCACTTCGATATCAAGTCCCTCGCCCATCACGAACTTGTTATTACGTGCAAGCAAACGGATTCTCGAATAACCGGATGCGCCGGAGGTAGGATTCTCATAAGTGTAATTCTCCAGCGTGATCTTCATTTTTTCCATCGTAACATCACTGGTAAACGAAACGTCAGTTGACTGCTGCGTAGAGAGATTGTCAAAATGGAGAATGCCGTCGCCATCTTCACTTGTGATAGTGATATGACCGGGCATATGTTCACCTGCAAGGAACTGTCTGTTAGGTGCAATTGCACTGGTGCCAAGAGTCCAAGTACCCTTGTCTATAATCACAATAGTCGCTTCACGTCCGCCTGCATAGTCTGCATATGCAATAGCAAAGCGGTATGCAGTAAGGAAGTCCTTAAAGGGCTTTTCTCTTGAACCAAGATCGGGGACATACTTATCATAACCCGAAGTTTCGCTTACATAGAAGTTACCGTCGGCAGATTCAAGAACCATATCTCTGGGCTCTCCGCATTTACACTTCGAATCTTCATCACCGAGCTGAACGCCGTTTGCAACAGCTGTCAGCGAAGCAATTGAAGTAAGGCTTGCGGTATATGCGTGGTATTCAGAAGCAACTTCTTCTACAAGCTCAAGGTCAACAAGATTTCCACAGTCGGAGCATACCTTGCGCTTAAGACCGTAGGTAATACAGGTAGGATAAAGCTCAGCACCGTATTCGGTTGAGCCGCCGCAGCTACCGTCGCACTGATCAATGAGAATGAAACTGCGGTGAGAGAAGTTAGTATATATCGTTGCTGCCTTAGCGCTGCAATCTTCAATCTCACAATATGAGGAGTCGTGGCCAAGGAATGCGTGTGCATCCTTTTCAGCTTCGATTTCTTCCTTATTTAATGTAATGTTAGCAAGAACGGCATAGTCAGAAGAGCCTCCTGTACTGAAGCCCCAAAGGCTATCGTCAATTACATCTTCAGTACCCTTGATATTTCCGTCAAGGTGAAGGTTTATAACAAGAGGATATTTAGACTCACCAATAATTTCGCCAACACCATCTTTTCTCACGCCCATAGGAGGAACCTGAGCGCCGAGGTGGAACTGGTAAAGCGTAACATCGCCGTCAACAGTTACGTTAGCAACACAACTGTTGCCGTAGCTCTGGTAGTCAGTGCCGAAGGGTGAGAAATGCGTTACTTCAAGAGTCTGACCTTCGCCTGCACCGACAGTAATATTTGCAGTGCCAGAGAGGGGTACGGAATACATAATTCCTTCTGAGTTGTTAATATTCTTATAGAAGAAATCATATGACCAGCCGTTGATAGCTCGGTACTGACCGGATCTTACAGTAATGTCAGAGTTTATCTCTGCAACCTCAGGAACTGCCGCGATAAGCGGATTAATATAGTTATTTATGATATGCTCAGAATCGCCCGTTTCACCTTCAGGCAAAGTGCCGAGGTACGCATTGAGGCTTTCACACCGAGCATCAAGCTCCGCTATCTGCTCAGCATCAAAATTCTCGTGAATATACTCGTTAACCGAATATCCGCCAAAAACATATACCTTTGCACCGACTGTTGCATTGACGTCAACGTCTTCTACGCCATAATAGTCATTAACATCATAATTGTTACCCTCGGGACCGACCATACTGATGCCGTTACCCATAACAAGCTTGTTATTGTCAGCAAAAATACGAACACCCTTTGTATCGGGAGCCTTAATGACTATATTCTCAATGGTGGTAGGTCCGTCAATATGCATATGGTGCGAGTTGTCGAAAAGAGAACCACTTGCAAAGTAAAGTGTGCCGCCCGTGTCGCCCGTGACAGTCAAATGGCCGATGCCGGGCAGGTGGTAATCCTTGGGAACGGGAACCTCACCGACAATCTTTATAGTCTGCTCGTCGAAAAAGTCTTCAAAGAGTGCTACGCGATCGCGTGCAAGAGTGAGGTCTTTACAAGGATTAGCCTTGGTTCCGAGGTTAGCGAGCTCCACCTCATTTTCGGCTGTATTACCGTTTACAGCATCTACATATACGATATTGGAAACGCCCAATAAGGTTCCCTTAGAGTCGCCGCAGTTGTCACTTTCGCAAACGATGTCGTAGTTATCGCCCGAAGCAACTATCACATAAGGATCGCTGTGGTTAGCATCTTTATAGTGGAAGTACCTAAGCTCGAGAAGATCTCTTTCCTTAGAATATACCCAAGCATAACCGTCAGCAGCAGTTACGCTCTTGAAGTAATTTGTAAAGGCATCTGCCTTGGTCTTTGAAGAACCTGCATTGGGAGCGCTGTCAACCGCAGGGTCGCAGAACACATTGGTACAGGTAAGACCTCCTGAAGGCGCCTGGCCAATCACACCGTCTCCGTTCGATGCATTTACAGCGCCTGCGTTATAGCAGTTCTCAATAGTGAATGCCTTGCCGGTCTTATCTTGGTTGCCAAAACCTACAATACCGCCCACGGGATTCTCAGTTGAAGTTGTTTCTATGTCACCTGTGTTCAGACAGTTGACAATCTTATCTTTGTTCGCATACTTTGTAGAAAAGAAGCCTGCGATACCGCCAATATACTTTCCGGCACCTTCAATATCGCCCTCATTGAGACATTCGGAAACCCTTGTATTGAAATTGCCGGTGGTTGTCTGCTGATAGTAAATACCGATAATACCGCCTGCGCGGCTTTCGGGATAATCGCCGCCAGTACTACCCGCAGTAATGGGAGCATCAGCAGTGTTTCTGCATCTGTAAATCTTAAGAGTAGGGTCGCTCGCTTCATCAGTATAAGGCGCCTGCACATCGATTCTGCCGACGATGCCGCCTATCTCAGATTTTGCCATAACCGGAGCAGCGTTTTCACAGTCTATAATCGAGGCTGAGCAATTTCTAGCACTGGTTTTGTTGAAGCCGATGAAACCGACAATGCCGCCGACACGGGTTGTTTTATTAATATTGTCACCAATCTTAGCTTTGTTGTTACATCCCGAAACGGCAAGCGAAACGCCCTTTACGTTATCAAGATTTACATTAAAATAACCAAGAATACCGCCAGCATACTGAGTCTCCGCGCTAACAGTGCCGCTATTTGTACAGCCTGCGATATCAGCAGCAAAATCGGTAGTAGCAATTGATGCGAACGTAATATATCCGACAATGCCGCCCGCACCGTTGTTAGCCTCAACAGTATCGGAGTTTTCGGTAGTTCCGCTGATATTCAGTTTGTTGCCCGAGCCGAGGGTCCTTACATCAACGTATGCTACGATACCTGCTGCACCGTTACCGCCGGACTCTACAGAGCCGCTGTTTTTACAGCTTTTAAAATTAGCCTTGGTATTTCTGGCATTATACTCAGCAGCAAAAGCACTGCTGCCTTCAATAGCATAATAGCCAAGGATACCGCCGGCACCATCACTGGTGGTTTCAACAGCACCATAGTTTTCACAGCTATCAAAAGCTGCCGTTATACCGTCAGTATAAAGCTGTGCGTGGCAACGGCCTACTATGCCGCCTGCTTCTTTATTTGCAGTGACCGCGCCGTAGTTTTTACACCCCTCAAGAGTGAAGGTGTTTTCAGAAATGTAAGCTCTTGCCAACAGGTAGCCTGCAATGCCGCCAACCTTGCTTCCTGTCGAGCTTATGATACCGCTGCTTTCGCCTTCGGCACCGTTTGTACAGTTAAGAAGCTTTATTTCATTATTTTTAAGCGTACCGAGCGAAGCATCCGGTGTGGCAAATACCTCTACACCATCTACAGTTGCATTCGCTATATAAGTTGCAGAGCCAATGATACCGCCGAATTGACCGTTTGTCGCATTACCGTACATATTACCGGTATTGACACAGCTCTCTAAGGTAATAGTGTTATCGGTAGCCTCCGTACCGTCAGCTCTTACATTAACGATAGCATATCCGAGGATACCGCCGAAGTTCTTCTGTGCGAAAGGTGCATCCGCGGTGCCAAAATTCGCGTAGTTTTCGGAGTTTTTGATAGTTACGGTGCTATCCTTCTTATTTCTCAGGATTGTCGCACCTACAATACCGCCAAATCTCTCACCGTTTGTTTTGTCATTGGATTTAACAGCCGAGTAGTTCTCGGCGCCGTCAACAGTAACATTTACAGCGCCTGCCTGCGCAGCAGCATCATCGACTATATCAATGCAACCGATAATACCGCCCGCATACTTACTATTAGTAGTAATGATGCTGTCGGTGCCGCTATTGCAACTTGTCAAATTAATGTCGGTGTCTGTGCCGTTATCGATATCAAGGTGACCTATTATACCGCCTGCGTAATCACCGTTTGCGGTAACGGTACCGTTATTTGAAAGAGTGTCAATACTAACAGTATTTTTTGCGCCGCTTGCGATCTCAAAAGCACCGACTACACCGCCTGCGTAAGATGCGGCTTTGATATTACCGGTATTTTCGTCGCCGTCAACACCTGAAATGCTGATGTCATTGTTATCGCCACCGTCAATATCAACACAACCGACCATACCGCCCGCATAATTGCCGGTAGCGGTAATATCGCCTGTGTTTGAACCGTTTACCGAAAGGTCGTTATTGTTTCCAGCATTACTTCCGACGCAATGGTAGCCGACAAGTCCGCCCGCATAATTGGTTGTGGCGGTGACAGCCGCAGTATTTGTACAGTTTGCGAGAGCCACGGAATTGTTAAGAGCATAATCCTTGATCTCAATTTCACCTATAACACCGCCCGCCATAGTCTGGGCTTCAACAGTATTTTCGTTACTGCAGGAGGTAAGTGTTATGGCATTACCGTCAGCGGTGGACCGCACAAGAGCATAGCCTATTACGCCGCCTGCTTTTCCGTCGTTAGCAGTCGCCTTAACCGTACCGGTGTTTTCGCAGTTATCAAGGTTATAAGAAGACGATTTAACCTGCTTGCCATTCAGAAGCGCAGAGCCAACGATGCCGCCGACCTGAGAAGTACCCTGCACCGCACCGCTGTTTTCGCAGTCATCAAACGTCAGTGTATAGTCGGTTCCGGTATTTGCATTTGCAGTCGTATTTTCAAACGCGATACGGCCGGCTATACCGCCAACGTTGGTTCCGTAGCCTATAACATCAGCCTTGTTGGTGGCGCTGACGGTAATACTCTTTCCGCCCGTACCTCTGAGGTCAAAGCTACCGACTATACCGCCGGTCTGATTAGCGTTGCCGGTAACAGTTGCAGTCGTATCATTGGTAGCTGTAATATCAGCAGTAAGATCAGAAGAACTGCTGGGACCTGTATAAAGATAACCAACAATACCGGCGGTCTGCGCTGCGGCGCCGGTGACAGGCGATGCGTTAGTAACGTCACTTATAGAAACAGTAACATCACCGTATGCGGTATCCTCAACTCGAATAGCACCTATAACACCGCCGACATTGTTTCCGGAGCTTGCGATACCGGTACCGCCTGTAGCAAGCTTGACATGCGTATCGCTTATAGTAAGCACATTTCCGGTGCTACCCGCCTCGCTGGCGCCTTGTGCTGCGCGGTATCTGCCTATAACGCCGCCGACATTTGTGGTACCGCTGATATAGTTAACAGTAACATTACAGTTTTCGACAGTAACACCACCCATAGCGAAAGCAAGAAGTCCTGCAGCGTCGCCGCTTGCATTAGTGCTGCTTACGGTGGCAACGATATTAAGGTTACTGAATGTCGCACCGTGCCGTGCCGCTCCGAAAAGGGCAGTCTGAGCCGATGTGGAGTTATACGTGTATGTGATCGTATAATTCTCAGTGTCGCTTTTCGCACCGTCAAACGTACCGGTGAAGTAGGTGCCTATTTTTCCTATTCCCTGCATATTATTGCCGTCGTATGTAGTACCAACCGTTACAGTGATATCGTTGGTGAGCTTAAAATCTTCTCCCCAAAGGTTGGTGGTCCGTGACAGGTATGCCAAATCCTCCGCAGAGGTGATTTGGTAAACACCGTCAACCTGTGTCAACGAAGACACCGCGCTTACAGAAAATGCAAACGTAAGCGTGCATACGAAGACACACAAGATCAGCAACATACCAAAAATTTTCTTCATAGTATTGCTCCTTCAAAAATATATTTGCTCCTTGACACAATATTTTGTGCATTATAGAAGTATATTCACGTCATTCTAACACAAAATTCCAAGTGTGTCAAGTATTATATATATAATATATAAAGATTTTTTTCAAAAAAATAAAAAACGGACGGTGTTATATCACCGTCACATTTTTCATTTTCATATCGACTCTTGGGCGGTCGGAATAGTCGGTTGCTACCTCGGCTATCTCGTCAACGACCTCAATACCCTCTACTACTCTGCCGAACGCCGCATACTGTCCGTCAAGATAAAACGCATCCTGATGCATAATAAA
>JAZSKM010000063.1:0-4224 GCA_045534835.1 Eubacteriales bacterium
CACAAACTCTATCGGCTCTGACAACAACCGCAAGGTGGTTATTTTCCTAACCGATAAGGGTATGGGCAAGCTCCCCCAAAGAAATGACCGCGGACACGGCTCACGTCACGGCCGCCGCCGTCATCATAACGGTGCTCCCAAGAGCGAAAGCGCAGAGGTAACCTCTGCAGTAGAAGAATAAAATTATGGAAAGAGATTTTCTGTCTACCATCGCCGCGGTATCCTCTCCGAGAGGAAAGGGCGGCGTAGCGCTGATAAGAATATGCGGTGAAGAAGCAGTGGCTGTAGCAGGCCGCTGCTTTTCTCCCAAAAGCGGAGTTTCGGTTTCTGAGATAACAAGCCGTACCGCAGTTTTCGGGGACATCACAGACGGCGATAGTATAATCGATGACGGTATGCTCACGATATTCCGCGCGCCTGCCTCATACACAGGCGAGGACATAGCGGAGATAACCTGTCACGGAGGCGTACTCGTTACAAAGCGCGTGCTTGAGGCGGTGTTCAAGGCAGGTGCTACTCCTGCCGCGGCAGGCGAGTTTACCCGCCGCGCCTTTGTAAACGGCAAGCTCTCGCTCACAAAAGCCGAGGCTGTCGGCGAAATCCTTGAGGCAAAGAGCGATGCCCAGCTTCGTATTGCGGCATCACAGCGCCGCGGCGCGCTCAGCGCTAAAATAGAAGAAGCCGCCAAAGAGCTTGTTGCTCTTATAGCGGCGATTTATGCAAAAATCGATTATCCCGACGAAGACCTCGCCGAGGTAAGCGACAGCGAGTTTATCTTTCGCGCAGGTGAAGTTCTAACGAAGCTTGAGAAGTTGAAAGATACCTACCGCGCAGGCAGTGCGATATTTGAGGGAATAAAAACCGTAATATGCGGCGCGCCAAACCGCGGAAAAAGCTCGCTTTACAACCTTATCGCAGGCGAGGAGGCGGCTATCGTTACCGATGTTGCGGGAACCACGCGCGACCTGCTTGAACGCGACATCCCGCTTGGCAGCGTACTGTTGCACCTCACCGACACCGCGGGAATCCATAACACCGATGACAAGGTTGAAAAAATAGGTGTCCGCCGCGCCAAGGAAAAGCTCGGCGAGGCAGAGCTTATACTGCTTGTACTTGACGGCTCAGCACCGCTTGAGAGCGAAGACATATCGCTTATCTCCTCGCTTGAAGGTACCGCCGCGCCAAAGATTGCGGTAATAAACAAAAGCGACCTTGGTAAAGCGGATATTATGCTGCCGCAGGGTATGTTCGCAAAAACTGTACACATCAGCGCAAAGAGCGGTGATGGACTTGGAGAGCTTAGAGGCGCAGTTGAAGAACTGTTTGTCGCCGACCTGATAAACACAGAGGATGATGCTGTCGTTTCGAGTGCAAGACAGTTCGCCTCGCTTGAAGAGGCGGCAGCAAGAATAAAGGATGCAATAGCACTTGTCAGCGGCGGCCTTAGCACCGACCTTGCCGCAAGCGACCTTGAACGTGCGGTCGCCTCGCTTGACGAGCTTGACGGCAGACGTGTCGCCGAAGATGTAGTATCCGAAATTTTCTCAAAATTCTGCGTTGGAAAATAAAACGAAAAAATGCGAGAACCTTTTAAGGAAAGGTTCTCGCGCTCTCTAAACCTTTTTGTAAAGAAAGGTTTTGTTTATCTTCTCTTGGGGAGAAGAATAAAAATTATAACTACTACGGCTACGACTACAAGGATCGCTATAATAAGTCCTGCGCTCATACCGCCCTCATCGGAGGTACTGCTGCCTGAGCTTTGACCGCCATCCCCTGCAGTTCTGCTTGAACTACCGGAGTTACCGGAGCTACCTGCACCGCCCATCATACCGGAGCCGCCGGAACTGCCTGAGCCACCGCCCATACCGGAGCCACTCGAACTGCCACCCATACCAGAGGAGCTGCCTGAGCCGCCCATCATACCGGAGGAAGACGAGCCGCTACCGCCACTCGCGCTGCTGCCGCCGCTACCACTGCCGCTGCCGCCGCCAAGGTCGGGGAGAATACCCTCGCCCTTGTCACTAACATCACTGACTATACCGTCACGCGCATCACCGAAGGATATGCCGCCGTCGGACACCTCGCCGTTTTCATTCATCTCATCAAGTGTTGCCGCCGATACGCTAAAGACAAGCGCAAGGATAAGCAGTGTACAAATTAATATTTTTCTGCTATAATACTTCATATGGATATATCCTTTCATTTTAGTCAGTAACAGTATTGACCGTATTCTATAAATTTATGCCGACAACCTCGGCAAAGGGAGCATTTTTATGGAAAGCAAAAGATTTGCAAAAAACGACAGCGGTTTTATTTGCCAGAACTGCGGCAAGGAAGTAGAGCCGCTTGGCTCATCCTCACGTAACCACTGCCCTTTCTGCCTGTGTTCTATCCATATAGATATAATGCCCGGCGACAGACAGAACACCTGCCTTGGCATTATGGATGCTATCAAGGCAGAAACAAATCCCAAAAAAGGATATGTACTTGTACACAAATGCCGCAAATGCGGAGAGATCAAACGCAACCGAGCCGCGTTTGATGCGCGTGTTCAGCCTGACGATATGGACAAAATCATTCTTCTCACCGCGGCAGAAATATGATTTTCTAAATTTTAGATATTGTAACTGTAAATCAAATATGGTAAAATAGTTTCACAAAGGTGAAACTATTTTTATATAAAGACTAACTATTAAAAGTCAATAGCAAAAATCAAAAATAGTTGTAAATTGGTAAAAGAGCAAAAAGGCATGACGAAAAAGACGTCAGAGACGTCGAAATTTTATGGATGTATGAATTATGTTTTAGCTAAATAAGGCTGACCGGATTTTTGCAAAGCAAAAATCAAGCGGACTAGCTTTTTGGCAGCATGAGAAATGGCAACATTGTAGTGCTTGCCCTCGGAACGCTTTTTTGCAAGATAATCAGCAAAAACAGGATTCCACTTGCAAACGAGCTTAGTGGCATTAAAAAGAGCATACCGCAGATAGCGTGAGCCTCGTTTTTCCATATGAGCATAGCAGTTATTTAGTTGACCAGACTGGTATATAGACGGAGAAAGACCGGCAAAGGCTAAAATCTTATCCGGTGAGTCGAAGTTGCTGAAATCTCCAATCTCTGCAATAATCATCGCTCCCATTCTATGGCTGATGCCGGGAATTGTAGTAATAGGAGAATCCAGCTCGTCCAATATAGATTTAATAGCCACTTCAATCTCGGCTATCTCGTTGTTAAATTCCCGAATGAGTTTAATGGTGTGCTTAAGTTCCAACGCTTTAGCAGGCATAAATGTGCCGATAGAGCTTCTTGCAGCTTCACGGATCTGAATAGCTTTATCCCGTCTATAACGACCTTTAGAAGCAGCATAAAGCAGATTTGTAAGATGCGTTAAATGAACCTCGGCAATATGCTTTGCACTCGGCAGTTCGCCAAGAAGAGCATAAGCGGAAGCCGTATGGAGTGTAGGAAGCAAGCGTTCAAGCTCGGGGAAAAGGATATTTACCAGCCTTGTAACCGAAGTTTTAAGAGTTGCACGTTCAGAAACTTTGTCGAAACGGTATCTTGTTAGTGACTTTAGCTCCGAATTGTGGTATGCTATGTTTGTGTAGGGCTTGAGGCTCACATCAGACATTAGCATAGAAGCAATCGTTCTTGCATCCACACGGTCGGTTTTAGTTTTTCTAAGGCTTAGGCTTTTACGGTAAAGGTTGGTATGCAGAGGGTTAATGACATAGGTGGGTAGACCGTTGTCAAGAAGAAATCCAAGAAGGTTGTAACTGTAATGTCCGGTAGCCTCAAGTCCTACTTTTATTTTGCCGGCGGCGTCAATACCTGTACAGGTATTGATTGTTTGAAGCAGAGCTTCAAAGCCATCCCGACTGTTGGCAATAGTAAAGACATCGGCAAGAACTTCCCCCTCCGAGCTGATGATGAAGCAGTCGTGTTTATCTTTTGCAACATCAATTCCAACAAAGATCATGTAAATACCTCCGTTAGGATTATTTTGATGCTGTTATCCACAGGGCACTTTGCTCTTGTAACCTCGCTCTAAATAAACCGTCGGGCGGTATCTAACTGATTAACAATACTGCAAAGGTCTGTGGTTGGAGCCTTTATGAAACCGTCATGCGGTAGGAGAAAGATACCAATCCACAGCACCTTTTACAGTGTAGCATATGTGCTTGCAGAGGCACAATAATAACTACTACTTTATTATACGAGGAG
>JAZSKM010000140.1:0-3926 GCA_045534835.1 Eubacteriales bacterium
GCAGATCCCGCCGCCCTCCTACCACCATGACTCATGGCGGCTATTGATTATAAGCACTGCGACAATGTTAACTTTGTCAAACTAAACGAAGTCGGTTATGTCAACTTCACACGACGTGTATCCTGAAAAGTTTCTGTACACAGAAACGCCGTTGACAAAAATCTCAGAGTGAGTTGCAACTCCCTCAAAGTAAAGTGCAAGGCGCTTGTCCTTGTCGCTCTCCTCAAGAGTAAAATGCTTTCTGTACCATGCGTTTTCGTACTTGAAAAAGCCGAGGGTGTTATTATATTTTTCGTCGTTGTTCTGATGAAGCACATAGTCGTGCGGCAGGTCGACCTTTTCCCATTTTTCACTTGTATGTACCGCCCTTGTGCGGAAATCGTCGGTACGGTCGTTATACGCATACGCCGCAGGACCGTAAAGCATATTTTCGGTCTTCGCCATCATATATGCCGCGCCCTTGAAAGGTGGGTATTCTGCTTCTATTTCGCCTCTGTGAAATCTCCAAAGGTCGTTAAAAAGTATCTTTTCGGACATAAGGACACCTCTTTTCAGTTTAATAATACATCATATATATTAAGTATTGAATAGTTAAAAGTATCACATATATGGACAAAAATGCTATTTACAAAATTATTTTTTTGTAGTACAATGACTTTTAAGAGGTGAGGTTATGAAATATATCACGGCAAGAGATATCAAAAATTCGGATAGCGAAAGTACCGATTTTCTCAGCATTAACAACTGCGGAGCGTTTATAGATACAACCGAGCCAATCATCACGTCCCGTCCTAACGGCCGTTTTGACTATCAGTTTATCTATGTAAAAAAAGGCTTAATAGAGCTTTTTGACAATGACAAAAAAAGAGACCTCGGCGCAGGCTCGCTTATACTCTTCCGCCCTCACGAGCCGCAGATTTATACCGCTCAAAAGGGATGCACTTTTTACTGGATTCACTTTTCGGGTACTGCCGCAGAAAGTATGGTATCTTTCTTTGAGGAGCGCTCGGTAAAGATAGGAGATCTGCCTGAGCTTGAGGAATTTTGCGATGTTACGGTAAACGCATTTGCCTCGCAAAAAAGCAACTATTCGCTATACTGCTTGGGTCAGCTAATCTCACTTTTTGCCACCATTTCGCAACGCATTTTGGATGACGAGTCAAGCGAAAATAACCTTCTCCGTGCCGCAGTTCTCGATATGCACACAAACTTTACCGTTTGGCGCACAAACGAAGAATATGCAGAGATGTGCGGTGTTTCAAAGTCGCATTTTATAAGACTTTTCCACAAATCAATAGGTATGCCGCCGCAGAAATACCGTGCCGCTGTTGCGATACGTGAAGCCCGCCACCTGCTCAAAAGTAACAGCGTTACAAGTACCGCAAGTATCCTTGGCTACACCGACGTTTTCTACTTTAGCCGAGTATTTAAAAAGTTTGTCGGCATTTCTCCTAATGATTATAAGAAAAAACTCAAAGAAGAATGAGTGATGATGTTAGACGGAGTTAACTTTCAAACATATGCCACAGTTTTTGCAATAACAATAGCAGTATCCTTCCTGATTATTACAACAAAGATAAAAAAGCCACCCACATCGAAAAATGCACCCCCTATAATTTTCTATCAATTTGTGCGTTCTCACACAGAAAAGAAGTCCTCATGCTTTTGCATGGGGACTTCTTTTCTGTGTGCTGTGGGTAGACCGATTTGCAACCACCTGCATCTCGTTAGCGAGGCATCAGGGCCTCGGGATTCATCGCAAGCGTAAGTGCAAAGCCTGCAGGCATTTCGCTTTGTTTCATATTTTTACAGAAACTCTTGTGTTTTTGAAGAAAAAATAGTACAATTAAGAAAGCTGTAATTCTCAAGTCATTTGGGGAGGAAATATGAATTACGCAAATATTCTGTCGCTGTTCGATATTGATAAGGAGTTTGTTTCCTGCGAGCCGTACGGAAACGGGCATATCAACTCTACATTTCTCGCTGTTACCTCTTCGGGTGAAAAATACATACTTCAAGCGCTGAATACAAACGTTTTCAAAAAGCCCGACGAAGTAATGTCGAACATTTACAAGGTCACGCAGCATCTGCTAAAACGTGAAAAAGACAGGCGCAAGGTTATGTCGATAGTTCCGCTTAAAAACGGGAGCCTCTTTTACCCTGATGGCAACAAAGTATGGCGTATGCTCGACTTTGTAAAAGGCTCTGTGTGCCTGCAGGCTGTCGAAAACGAAGCTGACTTTTACCAATGCGCGGTGGCTTTTGGTAATTTTCAGCGTATGCTCGGCGACTTTGATGCAAGCGAGCTTTACGAAACCATCCCCGACTTTCACAACACAAAAAAGAGATATGCCGATTTTCTTGCCGCCGTGGAAAAGGACATTTGCGGCAGAGCAAAAAAAGTAACGAAAGAGATAGAATTTGTAAAAGCACGAGAGGATTTTTACTCCCTGCTGTCTGATGCTCACAATAACGGAATCCTACCCTTACGGGTTACGCATAACGACACAAAGATAAATAACGTGCTTCTTGACGCTGTTACGCGCACGGCTCTGTGCGTTATCGACCTTGACACTATTATGCCCGGATTTTCTGTCACCGACTTTGGCGATGCGATACGCTCCGGCGCGACTACCGCCGCCGAGGATGAAAAAAGACCTTGCGAAGGTAACAATAGACCTATCACTTTTCAAATCGTTTGCAAAAGGCTTTCTTGACGGCTGTGGCAATACTCTCACCAGAGAGGAGATAATGCTCTTCCCCGAGGGCGCATTGATGATGACTCTTGAATGCGGTATGCGTTTTCTCACCGATTATCTTAGCGGTGACACCTACTTCAAAACGGCTTACGCTGAGCATAACCTTGACCGCTGCCGTACACAGCTAAAGCTTGCAAGCGAGATGGAAAAAAACTTTGACAAAATGAAGGACATAATTAAAGAACTTATATAAAAATAAAACCCTGCCGCGGCAGGGTTTTATTTTTATACATATTACATAAGGCTGCGGAAAAGTGCCTTGATATCTTCAATACTTACGTCTCTCGGATTGCTGGGACGGCAAGCATCGTTGTATGCATCAAGTGCGAGTGCATCGACGTCCTCTTCCTTAACAATTCCCTTAAGAGTAGTAGGAATACCTACGTCCTCAGCGAGCTGACGAACAGCCTCAACAGCTGCTGCGCGGTACTCTTCCTGAGTCATATTCTCAACGCCTTCAACGCCCATAGCGATAGCAATTTCGCGATACTTCTCGCCGGTGCATTCAGCATTGTATGCCATAACGGTAGGAAGAAGAATAGCACAAGCCGCACCGTGAGGAGTGTCATAGTATGCGGAAAGAGTGTGTGCCATAGAGTGGTCAACACCAACGCCTACGTTGGAGAAGCCCATACCTGCTATGTACTGACCGAGAGCCATACCCTCTCTGCCCTCTTTTTCGTTCTTAACAGCACCGCGGAGGCTCTTGGAGATAATCTCGATAGCCTTGAGATGGAACATATCCGAAAGCTCCCATGCGCCAGCTGTGGTATAGCCCTCAATAGCGTGAGTAAGAGCATCCATACCGGTTGCAGCAGTGAGAGATGCGTGCAAAGCGCTTACTATATCAGGGTCAACGACTGCAACAACAGGAATATCGTTAACGTCTACGCAAACGAACTTACGCTTTGCCTGAACGTCGGTAATAACGTAGTTGATAGTAACCTCTGCAGCGGTACCTGCAGTAGTAGGAACTGCGATAATAGGAGCACAACGGTTCTTTGTATGGTTAGCTCCCTCAAGAGAGCGAACATCAGCAAACTCAGGGTTTTTAATGATAATAGCAACGCCCTTAGCAGTATCCATAGCAGAACCGCCGCCGATTGCTACGATACAGTCAGCACCTGCTGCCTTGTAAGCTGCTACACCGCTCTGCACATTCTCAAC
>JAZSKM010000039.1:0-3164 GCA_045534835.1 Eubacteriales bacterium
GAAGTACCAAAGTTCATTCCGTCTCCGTGAACTTTAGGGCAGCTTTCGTATACTTCAAGCCAACCTACCTGTTCACAAGCATCAAGTTTTTTTCAGGTATACGCATAATCTTCTATAGAGAAGCCGCTGACATTAACCATAACCTTTTTACTAAAACATTTTGCAAGACGAGGAAGCTCCTCAGCAATAACCTTTTCAACGCCGGGGTTCTGAAGTCCAACAGCGTTGATCATACCGGCTGTACACTCAGCGATGCGGGGAGTGGGGTTGCCAAAACGCGGCTCCTTGGTGGTTCCTTTGAAAGAAAAGGTGCCAAGCATATTTATATCATAAAGCTCTGCAAACTCATATCCATATCCAAAAGTACCGCTCGCAGGAATAATAGGATTCTCAAGCTCAATACCGCAAAGGTTTACACTCATTTCTCCCATATTATTTCCTCCTTTACAAGCACAGGACCGTCTTTACAAATACGCTTATTTCCATAAAGAGTCTTGCAGGAACAGCCCATACAAGCACCGAATCCGCATCCCATACGCTCTTCGAAGCTGAGCTGACCGCTGGTAACGGATGTGTTATATACAGCCTTAAGCATAGGCTCGGGACCGCAGGTATAAAAATATGAATAATTCATATTTTTCATCGCATCGGTGACAAATCCTTTGATGCCGTGGCTACCATCAACGGTAGTGACAGTTACATTGGCGCCGAGCGCCTTGAATTCATCGGAATAAAACACCTCGTCCTTTGTATTAAAGCCAAGAATCACAGATACCTTTTTCCCCTCCGCAATAAGCTTTTTTGCAAGCATATAAAGCGGGGGAACACCAACACCGCCGCCAAGAAGGAGTGGCGCATCGCCGCTAAATGATGTATCATAACCGTTTCCAAGGCCGGTGAGAATATCAAGTGTACCGCCTTGCATCTTCTGCATCTGCTTTGTTCCCTTGCCTACCACCTTGTAAATGATAGTTACGACATCGCCCACGCAGTCGCAGACCGAAATCGGTCTGCGAAGATACAGTCCGTCAAGTAGAATATTGATAAACTGTCCTGAACGTGTAATATCAGTGGTGTCGCCGCGAAGCTTCATAAGCATAACCGAGTCGGTCAGCGGTCGGTTTTCTATGATCTCAAAAAGTCCTTGTTTCATATATCTCCTTATGCATCAATCGTGGAAATGGTAAGTGTAGTTTCTTCCAGAACATCAAGAAGTACGCGGACAGTATCAAGCGCTGTAAAAATAGTAACATTGTTTTCAGTAGCGTGATTGCGGATTTCATAGCCGTCACTCATCTGTCCTACAGAGCCCGCCTCACTTGTGTTTATAACATAAGCGATATGACCGAGTCTGAGCGATTCTTTGATTTCATCGCTTCCGTCACTGATTTTACGGAGAACGTGAGTGCGAATGCCGTTTTCCTTAAGGAAACGTGCAGTTCCCTCGGTTGCTTCAATGTTAAATCCAAGATTATAGAAACGGCGGATAAGCGGAAGTGCTTCTTCCTTATCCTTATCTGCGATAGTTGCAAAAACTGTGCCGTAATTCTGCAAATGCATACCTGAAGCCTGAAGTGCCTTATAGAGTGCGCGGTTAAGCTTGTCATCATAACCGATAGCTTCACCGGTAGACTTCATTTCGGGAGAAAGGTAAACGTCAAGTCCTCTGATCTTGCTTGAAGAGAAGACGGGAACCTTTACATACCAACGCTTTTTCTCTGCCGGATAAATATCAAATATTCCCTGCTCTTTAAGGCTCTTGCCCATAATAACCTCGGTAGCAATGTCCGCAAGACTGTAGCCTGTAGCCTTGGAAAGGAACGGTACGGTACGTGAAGAACGTGGATTTACTTCGATAATAAATACATTATCATCCTTGTCAACAATAAACTGAATGTTATAAAGACCGATAATGCCGATACCAAGTCCCAGCTTCTTTGCATACTGAAGAATGATTCCTTTTACCTTATCGGAAATGCTGAACGAAGGATAAACGCTTATTGAGTCACCGCTGTGTACGCCTGTACGCTCAACAAGCTCCATAATACCGGGGACAAATACATCTCTGCCGTCGCAAATAGCATCAACCTCAACCTCTTTGCCCTGAATGTACTTGTCAACAAGAACAGGCTTGTCCTCATCAATTTCAACTGCAGTTTTAAGATAGTGGCGGAGCTGCTCCTCGTTTCTTACTATCTGCATCGCCCTACCGCCAAGCACAAAGCTTGGACGTACAAGTACGGGATAACCGATTTCAGCCGCAGTTTTAACGCCATCCTCGATTTTGGTAACCGCTCTGCCCTGAGGCTGAGGAATGTTAAGCTCCTCGAGTATTTTTTCAAAACGATCACGATTTTCTGCGCGATCAATAGCATCGCAATCGGTACCGATAATCTCAACACCGCGAGCGCGAAGTGGCTCTGCAAGATTTATAGCAGTCTGTCCGCCCAGAGATGCGATAACGCCCTCAGGCTTTTCAAAATCAACAATGTTCATAACATCTTCGGGAGTGAGCGGCTCGAAATAAAGCTTATCTGCAGTGGTATAGTCGGTAGAAACTGTCTCGGGATTGTTGTTGATAATTATTGCCTCATAGCCAGAGCGCTTGATGGTGGTAACCGCGTGAACGGTTGAATAGTCAAATTCAACACCCTGTCCGATACGTATAGGACCTGCGCCGAGAACTACAATCTTCTTCTTATCTGTCAGCTTAGATGCATTTTCGCCTGTGTACGAAGAATAGAAATAAGGGATATACGCGTTTGTATGGCAGGTATCCACCATTTTATAAACGGGGATAATGCCGTTTTCCTTACGCATCGCGTAAACATCGGTCTCCTTCATATTCCAAAGACGGGATATGCATTTGTCGCCAAAGCCCATCTTCTTCGCAGCCGCAAGAACTTGGATATCGCCTGCATTTGCCTTAATTTCTTTTTCCATCTCGACGATCTTAAGAAGAGATTCGAGGAAGAAAGGAGTTATCTTTGTAATACCGTGAAGTTTCTCTACAGAAATACCGCGGCGCATAAGCTCAGCAATTCCGAAAATATTGTCATCCCTGAATTCAACAATATAATCAAGAATTTCTTCTGTGGTCATATTAGCAAATTTGGGAAGATAGAAATGGTCTGCACCGACTTCAAGAGAACGAACAGATTTGA
>JAZSKM010000179.1:0-4303 GCA_045534835.1 Eubacteriales bacterium
GCGAACTCGGGCTTGGTAGCCATAAGAGTGCGATACTTAACTTCCTTAAGACCGCCGATGTAGCCGGAATGGTGACGGTAGTACTTCTGGTCGAGCTTGTTGCCGGTGAGTACTGCCTTAGCTGCATTAATGATAATTACAAATTCGCCGCAGTCAACGTGAGGAGTAAACTCAGGACGGTGCTTGCCGCGAAGAATAGTAGCCGCTGCTGCTGCGGTCTTACCGAGGGGCTTACCAGCCGCATCGATAACGTACCACTTGCGTTCAACGGTTTCTTTTTTTGCCATATAGGTAGACATTTCAAAATCCTCCATTAAACATATAAATAAATAGACACTTGTCGAACATTCGGTATTATAGCATAGAGGCGAGGGGGTGTCAAGCATTTTTTGAAAAAAAGTTCAAATTTTTAATTTACAATATTTAATGCTCCGTTTTTCTCGTTTTTTCTCTCGTTTTCTCTCGTTTGCTAATGTGCGAAGAAAAAATATTTTTTTCCCAAATATAGCTTTTATGTCGTAGACAGGTTTTTCCGTTTCATATAAATACTGTGAATTATATTGAAAGGAATATAGTATGTTTACCACATTTACTACTCTTGCAATCGGTCTTTTCTATTTTATCCTCGGTCTTTCCACCACTCAGAACTTCCCTGCTCCTTTATCTGCAAAAATCGAGCGTGAGCTGTTTGCAAAAATGAAAGGCGGAGATGAAGCGGCTAGAACAAAGCTTATCGAACACAATCTGAGACTTGTAGCGCATATAGTGAGAAAATACTATTTTTCAAGCAAAAATCAAGACGACCTTATTTCAATAGGAAGCATCGGTCTTGTAAAAGCAATAGACTCCTTTGACCACACAAACGGTACGCGCTTTGCAACCTACGGTGCGAAGTGTATTCAAAACGAAATTCTGATGTATTTCCGCGCACAAAAGAAACTGGCAAATGAAGTATCAATAAACGAAACTATCGATATCGACCGTGATGGGAACCCCTTGACATACGAGGACATAATAAGCACCGACGACACAATTGCCGAGGATATAGACAGAAAACTTCATACAAGTAAAGCAGTGCGGCTGGTAAAAGAAATTCTATCGCCGCGCGAAAGAAAAATAATCGTTATGAGATACGGTCTTGACAACCTCCCTGCAATGACACAGCGTGATGTAGCAAAAATGCTTGGAATATCGCGCTCGTACGTTTCAAGAATAGAAAAAGGCGCGCTTGAAAAGCTGCTTGAAAAATTCAAGGCAGACGAAAGACCGTCTGCCAGAAACTAAATATTAGAAATTACATTTGAACTGTAATACCCGTTTTCGATACCGAGAGATGTAAGTATATCCGAAAAATACTTGCATAGCATATTTTCCGTAAAGAAATGTCCCGCCTCAACAAGACTTATCCCCATCTCCGGCGCCTCAGTCATATTGCCAAAGCCAAGCTCGCCTGAAACAAATACATCGGCACCAGCAGCTTTTGCCGCGCCAATAAAGCTTTTTCCCGCACCGCCAAGCACCGCAACCCTTTTAACAGTGCGTTTTGCCGCCGCTACGGTGACTGTCGGGCAGCCAAGTGCCTTCTTAACGCTTGCGGCGAAATCAAAAATATCGGTTTCCTCAGCTAGTTCACCTATTCTGCCGATATCCCCCTCTTCATCGCCGAACGGGGACAAATCGTGAAGTCCGAGTGAGCCTGCAAGCAGGTCATTCACTCCGCCGATCGCAGCATCGGCGCGGGTATGATATGAAAACACATTTATGTTATTCTTCAGTGCGAAAATAACACGCTCGGATATATGATTTTCGGGAGTTACGGCACCGAGATGATGAAAAATCATCGGATGATGCGAAATAACGGTATCGTAACCGTTTGCTGCAGCATATTCAAGCACATCTTTGGTTACGTCGAGTACGCAAAGTACCTTTTTAACCTCGCTCTCAAGAGAAGATGCGCACATAAGTCCGTCATTGTCCCATTCACACGCAAGCGTTTTGGGGAACTTTTCTTCAAACACCGCATAAAGAGCCGAAAGCTTCATATCTTTCCCTCCAAAATCTTTTGATATTCGCCAAGTAATTTTTCTTCTTCGGATGTATCAATACCCGCTTTGCGCCTTCCTGTTATACACACATTCAAAGTTTTTATTTTTCTCTCAACATATTGAAGAAAAACAGGCGTACGTTTTGCAATGCACATCGCGCCTAATTCAAGCTCGGCTTTTGAAAACGTACGCTTCTCACCCGTAAATTCCGCCGCAATACACTGATACTCCCTGTCATCGGAAAATACAATATCCTCATCTGTTATTGCGAATCCACTTTCTGCAAGATACGACCGAAGCAGTGCAAAATCCGTCATCGGCTGTAAAAGAAGCCTGATGTTCTTATTTTTAACCGAATCAGCGGCAGTAAGAATATTTACTATTGTTTCTCCACCCATACCGCAAATTGCTACGTCGCAAGGCGGTGTCAATTCAATTCCCGATAGTCCGTCAGCCAAAACAAGGCTGATTTTAGCTGTATATCCGCAAGCATCGACAAACACCTTTGCTTTCTCAAGCGGCCCTTTATGAATGTCGGATGCAACAGCCGCACGGATCCTGTTGTTGTCCAGAAGATATGCAGGCAACTTCGCGTGATCTGTTCCTATATCATAAAGCAAGGTATTATCACGCACGTGTTCTGCAATCCACATAAGACGCGGACTAAGTTTATTATCCTGCATAATCCCTCATACAAATTAAGCCTTTCCGCATTTGCGGAAAGGCTTGTCCTTATTTAGAAGCCAAGTAAGCGTTGATTTTATCTACGAGCGCATCTGCATCAGTGCCGTGCACCTGACATGCATCAGCAATAGACTCACCGCGGGAGTGAGGACAGCCAAGGCAATGCATACCGATCTCCATAAAGAACTGTGCAGTATTTACATCGTGATCAAGAACTTCACCGATAAGGCTATTCTTAGTTACAACCATTTTAATTTCCTCCATATGTTTTTATATACTAATTATAATTCTTACAAGCTGAATTGTCAAGATGTAACTTTTCCCGAAAATACTTGCAAAAGCATACTGTTATATGATATACTTATTTAGTTAATTAAACTTTTGGAGGTACACTCTCTGTGATAGTAGCACTCGAAGAAGCTAAATACAGTTTAAATGAGCAGCGCGCAAAAATCATCGAACTCGGCAGCGCCTTGCGTATAGAGGAAATCAGCGCAGAAGCAGCAAAGCTTGAAAAGCTGACATATGCAGAAGACTTCTGGAACGATCAGGAAAATTCAAGCAAGATACTTCAACAGGTAAAACAGTTAAAAGATAAAATCGAAGCGTTTGAAAAGCTTTCCCAGAAACTCGAAGATGCCATTACTCTTGCCGAAATGGCAATAGAAGAAAATGACGAGTCATATGTTGAAGAAGTCGAAGCGGAACTCAAAGAGATCGTTTCTACAGAAGAGCGTATGCGTCTTGAGCTGCTTTTGTCAGGCGAATACGATTCCTACAATGCCATTCTCTCTTTCCATCCCGGTGCAGGCGGCACAGAGGCTCAGGATTGGGCACTTATGCTCTACAGAATGTACACACGTTGGGGAGAGAAGCACGGTTATGACGTAAAACTAATAGACTGGCTCGACGGCGAAGAGGCCGGTATAAAAAGTGCAACGATTATGATTTCGGGTATCAACGCATACGGATACCTGAAAAGCGAAAACGGTGTTCACCGCCTTGTTCGCGTTTCTCCGTTTGACTCCTCGGGGCGCAGACACACCTCTTTTGCTTCTGTAGAAGTAATGCCCGAATTCAAGGATGACGGCAAGGTGGAAATCCGCGATGAGGACATTGAAGTCACAGCTCACCGCTCAAGTGGCGCAGGCGGACAGCACGTAAACAAAACCGACTCTGCTATACGTATTCTTCATAAGCCTACCGGTATCGTTGTCGGATGTCAGACCGAGCGAAGCCAGCTCCAGAACAAAGAAACAGCAATGAAAATGCTTATTTCCAAGCTTATGGAGATAAAGGCACGCGAAAAACTCGAGCGTATCGAGGACATTCAGGGTAACAAGACCAATATCGAATGGGGCTCGCAGATACGTTCATATGTATTTATGCCCTATACTCTTGCTAAAGATACCCGTACCGGCTACGAAGACGGTAATATCAACGCGTTTATGGACGGAGAAATCGACGGATTTATCAACGCATACCTTAAAATGAATGCAAAATAATAAAACAGGCGACTTAAAAATTGTGAAGCCGCCTGTTTTATTATTTCTCCTCCGAAAAATCGTCCTTGC
>JAZSKM010000100.1:0-11109 GCA_045534835.1 Eubacteriales bacterium
CCGACAAAAAGTACGGCGAGGAAATCTACGCCGCAATTATTCTCAAAGAGTCAGGCTCGGTAACCGTTACGGAAATGACCGACTACATCAAAGCAAGTATGGCACGCCACAAAGTGCCCCGCTATATTGAGTTTGTAGATGCATTCCCGATGAATGCCGCAGGCAAGGTATTAAAATACAAGATGCGTGAGGAAGCCGCAAAGCGCCTCTCGCTCATCGGCGACGGCTCTGACACTGCTAAAAGCAAAATATAAAAAAAGTTACTTGGCTGTCTGCCAAGTAACTTTTTTTATTCGATGCTTGCCATATACTCTTCAGCAAAATGGGATGCGGTTGCACCGTCGCTTACGGCGGTGACTATCTGGCGTACGGGCTTGGTACGCACGTCGCCGACCGCGAAAACGCCGTCTATATTTGTTCTTGTGCTTTCGTCGGCTATGATATATCCCGCACTGTCAAGGTCTATCTGCCCCTTAAAAAGTGCGGTATTCGGCTCACGTCCGATGCTTATAAACACACCGTCTGCCGAAATTTCTCTAACGCTGCCGTCAATGGTGCTTTTTACCTTAACACCCGTAACCTTAGCCTCTGCTAAAATCTCGGAAACTGTAGCGTTCCACACAAACTCAACATTTTTAGTATTCATAAGCGGCTTGTGATACACTCTCTCTGCACGGAGCGTATCTCTGCGGTGTACCAGAATAACCTTTTCACATATCTTGGAAAGCAAAAGCGCATCAGCCGCCGCAGAATTGCCGCCGCCGATGACAACTGCCTTTTTGCCCTTGTAAAACATACCATCGCAGGCGGCACAGTAGCCTACACCTCTACCGATAAGGCTCTCTTCATTTTCTATTCCGAGGTGCTTATGCTCAGCACCTGTCGCAATTATCACGGCTTTTGCTGAAAACACACCGTCAGCAGTAGTTACAGTCTTGACCTTGCCGGCAAGCGAAACCCCGACAACCTCTGTCTGCAGTGTTTCTGCGCCGAAGCGCTCTGCCCCCTGCTGCATTTTGAAACCGAGTGTAAAGCCGTCAATCCCCGTATCAAAGCCGGGGTAGTTGTCTATCTGCTGCGTCTGTGTCATCTGTCCGCCTGCAGAGAACTTTTCAAGCACCAGCGTATCAAAGCCCGCACGCGAGGTATATATCGCCGAGGTATACCCTGCAGGGCCGCCGCCGATTATTATAACATCGTAAATTTTATCCATAGCCGCTCCTGTACTGCGTTTTTCTTTATTATACCACAGATAAACAAAAAATGCATCCAAAAAACAATATCATTAAGATAAATTAGAGTTTATGGGGTGTAACAGCATCACCCCGCAAGATCCTTCGACTACGCTCAGGATGACAAGCGGGGATTTGCACAAAGCGAAAACCCGACCTGTCATTCCGAGTTTACCGAGGAATCTCGGTCGGCGATGTTGGTATCATAAACTCTAATTTATCCTGCAGACGTACAAAGCTAAAAGCACCGAGCTCTTTTGAGCCCGGTGCTTTTGCTTATATTGGATATGTAAAATTACTGTGCGGCAGAAACTGCAGTGATGTGGGTGTTTACGCCCTCGTACCAGTAAATGAAGCCCTCGATGTCAACGACGTCGCCAACATTAAGTGCGGAAACTGCCTTATAAACATCGGTGTCAGTACCGGTGAGGTAAACCTCTACGCAGAAGTCGTAGGAAGCGCCATTAAGACCAACAGTAACGTAGATGTCGTCGCCGGGCTCGCCGTTCTTGAACTCAACAGCCTCAACGGTCATACCCTTGAAGGTTGCGAGCTGATTCTGATAGTTGATAAGCTCATCGGTGCCGAGAAGTGCGGTAGCATCAACAGGCTCTGCAATGAAGGTGTCCTCACCTGCAAACTCAAAGGTTGCATCCATAATCTCAACCTCGCCTGCCCAAGCGCCCTTGTAGCCTGTTACAAGAATCTTGGTACCGGGGGTAAGAAGAGCCGCATCCTCCTCGGAGCAAGCCATCTCATAGATAAAGTATGCGCCGTCCTCGTCAGCCGCATAAACGGTAACCTTGTTGTCCCACCAGGACTGGTGTGCCTGAACATACGCCTCGATAACTACGGGAGTATCAAGGTCTGCTGCTACATACTCTGCATAGCTCATAACGGCTGCAGCGGGAGCCTCAGTGGTTTCTACGGGAGCCTCGGTAGTTACGGGAGCTTCAGTGGTCACAACAGGCTCTTCGCCGCAAGAAGCGAGTGCAAATGCCATAACAGCGACAAGTACAAAAGCGATAATCTTTTTCATTTTTTCTTTCTCCTTTTGGATTTTAAAAAAGTGTTGTACTTATTATACATCAAAATTTTTCCAAGTCAAGAGGAATGTTGTTTTTTGCGTTTTTTCAGTATTGCTGTCAAATAATATACGATAAGCAAAACCCATATTGTACAAAGCGTGCATATGAGTACGACAGACTCTTTGGGAAGAGGTCCGAGGTCGGCCTTGCCGCCGCCCTGCTCTATACTGTCAAGGCGGTAGAGAGATGTCATATCACTGTAAAGCTTTTCGATATATGCATTGTCAACAGTTTCCTTGCGGCGCGTAGACTTAGTAACATTCTCAACCATCTGTCCTGCGGCATCGCGAAGGGATGCAGAGCCGTTAAACACGGGAGTTACAAAGGTGTTTTTAGTATTGTCGAGCAAGAGCTTTGTAGCCTGCAGCTTAACCTCGTAATAATAGTCATTATCCTCGCCCTCGCGCGAAAGGTAGTCCTGATACACTTCACTCGCCTGCGCTTTTAAGGTAACGGGAGCATATCCCTCTGTGCTTGAATAGGCAATCTGCACGTCATTTGTAAGAAGATACTGCGTGAACAGCCACGAGGCAAGCACCTCGCCGCTATCCTCCTTATTGAATATACATACAGACGGCCCCTGAGAAATCATCGCAGGGTTTTCTACGTCAAACTGTGGCACAGGCATAACCGCCGTTTCAAATTCGCGCAGCGCCTCCTTGCTGATGTCTACAAGCGGAGCGTCCGAGCCCATCCAGGTCGAGCCGGCGGTTGAATCTATAGCGAAAATGCACTGACCTGCATTAAGGAAGTTTGCAGGATAGCTTGAAATCTTGAACGTAGAGAATGCACCGCTTTTAGCGTGAGATGATATCTCAAGCAAAAGCTCTCTTGTAGTGTCATTGAATATCTCAATATCGCCCGCCGAGGTTGAATATCCGCCGCCAAGCTGCCTTAGCATAGTTATCATCATATTGTCGGTGGACTTGTAGATAAACGGTATCATAACCTTCTGCCCGTTAACCTTGTAGTTGCCGTTTTCATCCTTCGCGGTAGCCGCCTCGGACACCTCCCACACAAAGTCCCAAGTGAGTACCTCTGGCAGTGTGTAGCCGAGTGCCTCAACATAAGTTTTGTTCACATAACAGCATTCTGTCGAGCGCATAAACGGGAGTGCGTAGCAGGTGTCGCCGAGATAGCACTCGGAGAGAAACTGCGGCACAATCTCCTCCCTTGACGGCGCATCAAAACGCACCTCACTGCCGGAAAGACCGTATTTCTTGTCTGTAAGCAGGCTGTCAAGCGGTACTACCGTTCCCTCTCCGCTAAGATAAGTTGCAATATGGTCGGGATAGGTCACGCACACATTCGGCGTAGTTCCTGTAGAAATATTGGTGATCACATCATTGTAAATCCTGCCGTAGTCGGTATAAAGACGGAGATTTACCTTGATATTCGGGTATATCTTCTGAAACTCCGCAATAGTATCCTCGTAAATCGCCACCTGAGTGAGATTTGTATCATTCTTAGCCCAGAAGGAAATTTCATACTGCTTGCTCTCGTCAAAGCTTTCGGGTATTTCAAAGGTGTCACGTTCTACCGAGCCGTGACAGGAGGTGAGCAAAAGTGCGGCAAGGAGTATAAGGATATGCTTTTTCATCCCTTTGTACCTCCTCTTGCAACGCCCTCCATAATCTTGCCCCTGAACATAAGGAAAAGAACAATAAGAGGAAGCGAAATAACAACAACTGCCGCCATCATAGCAGGGATATTCTCTCTGCCAAAGCCGTTCTCACGTATCTCCTGAATACCGTTTGACACAAGATAATACGCGGCATCGTCTGTGACAAGGCGCGGCCATACATACGAGTTCCAGCACTCTATAATTTTAAGTATTGTGACGGTAACTATAGTAGGGCGCGCTATCGGAATCATAACGCGGCACATATACTTAAAGTCAGAAGTTCCGTCAACCTTTGCCGCATAGTAAAGCTCGCTCGGTATCTGCGAAAAGGTTTCTTTCAGAAGATAAATGTAGAACACCGAGGTAACTGACGGTAAAATCAGTCCTGTAAAACTGTTGCGCAGGTCGAGATTTGTTACCGTAACAAAATTTGTGATAATCACAAGCTCGGTAGGTATCATCATAAGCGAAAGAAAGAGGGTGAACAGGATATTCTTTCCGCGAAACTCAAGCCTTGCAAATGCAAATGCAGCAGGGATTATCACTACAAGCATAAGCGCCGTTGTCGCAAGCGTGAAAACAGTGGTGTTAAAGAAATAACGGCCGAGCGGGACTGCACTAAAGGCATCTATGTAATTCTGAAATGTAGGCGAAAGAGTGAAAAACTGCGGTATATGCTCGGCATTATACGAGGCATAGCTCTTTATGGAGGTTAACACCATCCAGTAAAAGGGAAAGAGTACCACTGCAGCCCAGAGTGTGAGCAGAGCATATACTATTACCTTTCCTGCCACATTTCTCACTTTCGCTCTGTAAACATTTTTAGCGTAAGTATCCATATTTTTTCCTTAATAGTGAGTGTACTTTTTACTTACCGTAAGATTTATGCAGGTAATCGTCAGCACCACGGCAAACAAAATTATCGCCGCGGCTGAAGCATATGACGGATATCCGCCGCTGTTGCCGTAAAGCATATCGTAAATGTAGCCAACTATGGTGTTCATCTCGGCAGCATTAAGGTTTGTACCGAAGAGCGCAACTGCATCGCTGTACGCCTTGAACGCGCCGATAAAACCCGTGATGATAAGATAAAAGAGCGTAGGAGATATCATCGGCAGAGTTATGCGCCAGAAAACGCGGTAACGCGAGGTTCCGTCAATGCGCGCGGCATTATAATAATCCTGCTTTACCGATGCAAGCGCGCTTGTAAGTATAAGCACCTTGAACGGCATTACAACCCATATTGTGTAAACGCAAAGGACAAACATTTTTGCAGCATAAGGACCGTCAATAAAGTCTATCGGCGCTATGCCGAAGATGCTCAGCACAAGATTTGCAAGTCCGTCTGTGTACGGTGTCTGCTTGAACAGTATCATAAACACAAGGCCGACAGCAAGCGTGTTTGTCACATACGGCAGAAAATATACCGTCTGAAACAGCTTGCGAAGCGGCTTTATAGAGGCAAGTCCTGCTGAAATAAGCAGCGACAGTCCCGTAGAAAGCGGTACAGTTATCAGTACGAGAATAAATGTGTTTTTAAGTGCCTGCAAAAAGTAGGGGTCGTGCAGGACATAAGAATAGTTGTATGTACCCACTCCAAAAGATGTCTGCGATGCGAAGTTAAACCCCTCTTCAAAAGAGTAGATAAAAACGTCTATAAGCGGATACACCATAAACACACCAAGAAAGATTATCGCAGGCAGAAGGTACAGCCACGCCTTGTTACTTCTGTTATCCAATGCTCTCACCGCCCTTTAGCGATATGCGCATCTCGGTAGCCCGCTCAAAAAGGTCTACCTTGAAGGGCTTTAGTGAAAAGCGGACGGTATCGCCAGATATATCCACAAGGCTTTCGGAGCCTACAATCGAGCGTACGGCAGAACCCGTGCAGGCAGGGTGAGTAGAAATCACGCTTACGTCACGTCCCATTACCTCAACGCGGTCGAGCTTGCATTCAAGCTCGCCGTCATCCTTTAATATAAATCCTTCGGGGCGAATACCGACATACACATCCCCGTCAGGCGCGCCTTTTGCATCCATAACGCACGCGCCTCCGATATACAGCTTCTCGCCCTTAATCTCACCGTCAAAAACATTGATAGGCGGAGTGCCAAGGAACTTTGCAACAAAAAGATTTACAGGGTCATCATAAACATCCTGCGGTCTGCCTATCTGCTGCACCACGCCGTCGCGCATTACAACTATGCGGTCAGAGATGCTCATAGCCTCCTCCTGATCGTGAGTAACAAAAACCGTGGTTATGCCAGTTTCCTTTTGTATACGGCGTATCTCCTCGCGCGTTTGGAGTCTGAGGCGTGCATCAAGGTTTGAAAGCGGCTCGTCAAGCAGCAGTACACGCGGCATTTTTACAAGTGCGCGCGCTATGGCAACTCTCTGCTGCTGACCGCCCGAAAGCTCGGCAGGCTTGCGGTCCATAAGCTGTTCTATCTGCACAAGCTTTGCGATTTCATATGCTTTTTTACGCATTTCATCCTTTGAAATCCTGTCCTTGCCGCGAAGATTCTGCAGCGGAAAAATAATATTCTGCATTACCGTAAGATGCGGATAGAGCGCATAGTTCTGGAATACAAGTCCCACTCCGCGATGCTCGGGCGCAAGGTCGGTAACATCATCCTCGCCGAAATATATTCCTCCCGAGGTAGGCTTAAGAAGTCCGCTGATAAGATTAAGCGCGGTGCTCTTTCCGCAGCCTGAGGGACCGAGAAGACCGATAAGCTCTCCGTCAGGTATCTCAAAGTTAAGGTTGTTTGCGGCAATAACCTCTCCCTTTTTACCTGCAGAAGAAAATTTTTTAGTAAGATTTTCAAGTAAAACTTTCATTTTTTCTATCCTTTTTTCACTGTCAGCAGTTTTCTGTCAGATGCGTTTTGAACGGCACCTTTTTTGACCTTTATTTGTAAATACTTCTCACTTCTTCCGACATCGTGATTGAATTTTACCATATTGTGCTTCAATCGTCAATATCAAGCACAGTTTTGAACGAAAGCTTTTTCAACTCTGGCAAGTCAGGGCGGTGTTCGGGTTAATCTGAATTATCGCCCTCCGATTTTTCTTAATTTCTGTTTACATATTTACAGCGAAAGCGTAATATGGTAAAATAAACGGGAAGAAAGATGAAAAGGAGGGCGCTTTTTATGGACTTTCGCCCTGATATAGATGCACACCTTGCCGCTAAGCGGCGGCAGTATACAAAAAAGAAAAATCGGCTTAAAAGACTTATTACTGCGATACTGATTATCACCATACTTGCAATATGGGCACTTATCGGTTTCATCGCATACAGACTTATAAATGACAATTCTCCCTCTCCGCTTCCGCCCGAGACTACCGATATGACAGAGCCGCTTCCGCCCGAAACCGAAATCCCCGTAACCGTTGCAACCGAGGAACCGAAAACAGAGCATATAACCATTGGCGCTGAGAATATCACCCGCGGCAACCTCATTCTCGTTTCCTTTGTCCGCGATGCGGAATACGATTTTTCAAGCACCGACAGTTTTATTCCTCTCTACGGCAACAAAACTCAGAGCTACCGTATTTCCTCGACTGCGCTAACTCTGCACAAGGACACGGTTGCCGCCTTTAACGAGATGTTCGATGCGTACAATGCACAAACCGGTAATAAGGACTACCAGATAACGCAGGCTTCCCGCACATATGACGAGCAAAAGGCTATCTATGACAGCTATCTCGAAACCTACGGCGTGGAGGTCGGCGCATCTCTTGCCGCACCTGCGGGCTACAGCGAGCATCACTCAGGCTACGCTGTCGATATGAACGTATACACCGCAGACGGCATCAGCTATTCGCTCGGCAGTGCGGCGGATGCAGACCCCATTTACGGCTGGATATACGAAAACGCGGCTAAATACGGCTTTGTCCTCCGCTACCCTGACGGAAAGACCAATATAACAGGCATTACAAATGAGCCGTGGCACTTCCGCTATGTAGGTAAAGGACACGCTTCGTATATGACCGAAAAGGGCCTTGTTCTTGAGGAATATACCGACCTTCTCTACAGTTACCCTTATGATGGCGAGCATCTTTCGTTTTCCTATGACGGAGTTGACTATGAGGTGTTCTATTTAGCCTTTGACGGCGAAGCAGAGAAACAGATAGCTATAGAAGAGGGTACTCTATACTCGCTTTCGGGCAATAATATTGACGGTGTAATTGTTACATTAACTAAATAAATGGGATTTAAACCCAATACCGCGACTCTAAGGAAATTATATACCCTAAAAACGGCAAAAACTCTCGTTTTCGCCGTTTTTCTCTTTCTTTCTCCCGTTTTTGAATTTGCAAAGATAGAAAAATAAAGGTATAATAATTTTGTATTTTTACACAAAATTTATTTTTTAGGAGTTGATTTCTGAATGGACGCGGGCGCCGGGAGTATTAAACTGATAGCCTGTCTTCTGCTCGTTCTTTTAGGCGCATATTTTGCAAGCGCTGAAACTGCTTTTGCACGTGCGAATAAAATCAAGCTACGCAACATTGCCGATGACGGCGATAAGCGCGGCAAACGGGCGCTTCACATTATCAATCGCTTTGAAAAAGCGCTTGTAACTATCCTTATAGGCAACAACATCGCACACCTTGCGTGTTCTTCCCTTGCAACGCTTGCCGTTATTGACTTTTTCGGTGAAGGGCACACGCTTGAGGCCACTATCGTAACTACGCTTGTCGTATTTTTCTTCGCAGAAACGCTTCCCAAGAGCTTTGCAAATGCAAACAGTGAAAAGACTGCACTTGCATACTCATCTTCGATGAGCCTTCTGATGAAGCTTCTCACACCTGTTTCCTTTGTATTTATCAAGATCTCCGACCTTATGGCAAAGCTTTTCGGCGGAGCGCAGGATACGGGAATAACAGAAGAAGAGCTTGAGACCATCATCGACACGGTTGAAGAAAGCGGCACTCTTGACGAAGAGCAGGCAGACCTTTTGCAGGGTGCTGTTGAATTTACTAAAACTCCCGTTTCTGATGTTATGACTATGCGCGAGGACATCTGCGGCGTTGACATAAAATCGGACCCCGAAACGGTCTGGGAAACTATCAAGACCACTGCGTTCTCACGTCTGCTCGCATATGACGGTACTATAGATAAGGTTGTCGGCGTGCTTTCGATAAGAGAGTATATGCGCGCAAGGCAAAAGCGCGGCAGCGTAAATCTCCGCCGCGTTATTATGCCTGTCAAAACAGCATCGCCCGATACTCCTATTGATGACCTCTTTAAGGAAATGAGCTCAGGCAAGCAGCAGTTCCTCGTAGTTCGCGAAAACGACACTACCGTAGGTATTGCAACTATTGAGGACTTCCTTGAAGAAATAGTGGGCGAAATCTGGGACGAGTATGACGAGTATGATGAGGACTTCATCAAGCTCGGCGGCAACTACTTCCAGATTACTCCGAAAATGAAACTTAAGGATGCGCTTTTGCGTATCGGATATACAAAGCCTATTCCGCTCGACCTCCAGAAAAAGACTCTTGAAGCGTGGCTCAGATCAAATGTTGAGGGCGAATTGAAAGAGGGCGATGGCTTTGTCTTTGACCGCCTTGCGGTTACGGCAGGCGAATTTGAGGACGGCAACACCCTCACAGGCGTTATCATCCGCCTTTGCGACAGCGAAGAAGAAGCAAAGGAGGAGTTTGAAGAATGAAAGACATAATTCTTATCATTATACTTATATGCTTCTCCGCCTTTTTCTCTGGTACGGAGATTGCATACACCTCGGTAAACCGCGTACGTTTGCAGAACCTTGCTGACGGCGGCAGCCGCGTTGCAAAGCTCGCTATCAGAATCAGAGATAACTTCGACAGTACGCTTACCTCGCTGCTTGTCGGCAACAACTTTGTTAACATCGCGGCTTCGTCCGTAACTACGACTCTTGCGCTTGCGTTTGCAAGCAACCTTGGAAACGAGGAGATGAAATCTGTCGCAGTTACCGTGGCAACAGCGATTATCACGATACTTATCCTCATTTTCGGCGAGATAACTCCTAAGGTTATATGCAAGCAAAACTCGGAGCGTATGGCGTGCATCTGCGCTTATCCTGCCGCTGTGTTTATTATCGTGTTCTACCCTATTTCCTTCCTTGTTTCAGCACTTCTGAAACTGCTTTCAAAGCTGTGGGGTGAGGCTGATGATTCTGTTACCGAGCAGGAGCTTGCAACCCTTATTGAAACTGCAGAGGAGGAGGGCGGAATAGACGAGGACAAGAGCGACCTGCTCCAGAACGCGCTCGAATTTTCTGACATTACGCTTGTGGAGATAATCACTCACAGAAAAGAGCTTGTTGCGCTTGATGTTGATGCACCCCCCGCGGAAAGCCTACGCATCATAAACAATTCGCGTTACTCAAGACTTCCCGTGTACAAGGGCAGTATTGACAACATAGTTGGCGTTCTCAACATCAATCAGTTCTATAAAAAGACTGCGCAGGATCCAACTCTTACCGTTGCAGACATTATGCTTCCCCCTACATTTATGCATAGTGCCGTTAAGCTTTCTGTCGCGCTTGAGGAAATGCGTGACAAGAAGATACAGATGGTTTTCGTACTCGATGAATACGGCGGAACCTTCGGCATTGTAACTATGGAGGATATTCTTGAGCAGATAGTCGGCGAAATCTGGGACGAAAGCGACGAAATCGTTATTGAAATCACCGAAAACGAGGACGGAACAAAGACCGTACTCGGCGAAATGAACGTATACGATATGTTCGATGCGCTTGACGTAGACGACCGCGATTTTGACTCCGACTGTAACACCGTTGGCGGCTGGTGCGTGGAAATGCTTGAGCAAAACCCCGAGATGGGAATGGCGTTTGACTACAAAAACCTACATATCGAGATTGCAGAAACGGACGATATTCTCGTTTCCTCTGTCCGCGTAACCGTAAACGATCTTCCCGAAGAGGAGGAAGAAGAATAAGTTGTGATAAAAAACGGAGTTTCTTTGGCAGAAACTCCGTTTTTTGCTTACCGATAAAATTTTTGCAAAAAAAGTTTGAAATATATTTACAAATTTGTGTAAAATGTGTATAATAAGGATGTATTTCTTTGATACAAGGAGGAAATTATGAAAAAATTCTTATCTTTGGCTATTTTCGCTATGATGATTGCACTTTGCTTTGCAATC
>JAZSKM010000189.1:0-6658 GCA_045534835.1 Eubacteriales bacterium
ACAGTCTATGCAGTCGGATTATATTATTGAGATGCTTGGCATCACAAAAGAATTCCCCGGCATCGTTGCAAACGATAACATCACGCTTCAGCTAAAGCGCGGTGAAATACACGCACTTCTCGGTGAAAACGGCGCAGGCAAGTCTACGCTTATGTCAGTGCTTTTCGGGCTTTACCAGCCGGAGGCTGGGGAGATTCGCAAAAACGGGGAAACCGTGAAAATCGAAAACCCCAACGATGCTACAGCTCTTGGTATCGGTATGGTGCATCAGCACTTTAAGCTTGTTGATGTGTTCTCGGTGCTTGATAACATTATTCTCGGCGCAGAAACTACAAAGGCCGGTTTCCTAAAAAAGAGGGAAGCGCGCACACGCGTAAAGGAGCTTTCTGAAAAGTACGGACTTTACGTTGACCTTGATGCGCTTGTAGAGGATATTACTGTAGGAATGCAGCAACGCACCGAGATTTTAAAGATGCTCTATCGCGATAACGAAATACTTATTTTCGACGAGCCGACAGCGGTGCTTACTCCTCAGGAGATAAACGAGCTTATGGAAACTATGCGCTTCTTTGCAAAAGAGGGCAAGTCGATACTATTTATCACGCATAAGCTCAACGAAATTATGGCGGTTGCAGACCGCGTTACCGTTCTTCGCAAGGGTAAATATATCGGTACTGTCAATGTAAAGGACACATCAAAGCAGGAGCTTTCCACAATGATGGTAGGCAGACCTGTTCAGCTTGAGGTTGACAAGGACGAGGCAAAGCCAAAGGAGGCTGTGCTCACGGTTGAAAACTTAAGAGTTTCTTCTAATGCGGGAAAGGCTGATGCTGTAAAGGGCATTTCTTTTGAGGTTCGCGCAGGCGAGATAGTCTGCATTGCAGGTATTGACGGCAACGGGCAAAGCGAGCTTATATACGGTATAACAGGGCTTGAAAAGGCAAGCGGAAAGGTGACTCTTTGCGGCAAGGATATATCAAAATACAGCATCAAGGAGCGTGCCGCGGCAGGTATGAGCCATATTCCTGCTGACAGACACAAGCACGGTCTTGTGCTTGATTTTACTCTTGAAAACAATCTTGTGCTGCAGCGCTTTAACGAAAAACGCTTTCAGAAAGCAGGCTTTATAAAAGCAGGTGCTGTTCGTGAATACGCCGACACGCTTATTGAGCAGTATGACGTGCGCTCAGGGCAGGGGGCTGTGACTGTTGCCCGCTCAATGTCGGGCGGCAATCAGCAGAAGGCTATAATAGCACGCGAGATAGACCGTGACAAGCCGTTGCTTATCGCTGTACAGCCAACGCGCGGACTTGATGTTGGCGCTATCGAGCATATCCACTCGCGCATAGTTAAGGAGCGCGATGCGGGCAAGGCGGTGCTGCTTGTATCGCTTGAACTTGACGAGGTTATGAGCCTTTCGGACCGCATACTCGTGATGTACGAGGGCGAAATTGTGGGTGCCCTTAACGCAAAGGAAACAACGCCTGAGGAGCTTGGTCTTTATATGTCGGGCGCAAAACGTGATAAGGAGGAAGAGTAGTATGAACAAGCTTCGCAGCTTTTTTGACAAATCGGCTGTAAAGTCGGTGCTTTCCTCGCTTATTTCGGTGCTCATCGGTCTCGTTTTCGGCAGTCTGCTTGTGCTTATCGTGTCGTTTGCAAGCGGTGAAATCACATTCAAGGGCGGTATTGAGGGCGTAAAGCTTGTGTTCCTTGGCGTTTTCTGCAAGGGGCGCGAGGCAGGCGAGCTTGCATTCGGCTTTAATCCGCAGTATCTCGGCGACCTGCTTTTCAGAGCAACGCCACTTATACTCACAGGTCTTTCTGTATCCGTAGCATTCAAGACCGGACTTTTCAATATCGGCGCGCCCGGTCAGTATCTTATGGGTACAGCGGCGACTCTTTATATCGCGCTTTCGGTGCCTACGAGCAGTGTTCCTGCGTGGGCGGTATGGGTGCTTGCATTTCTTGGCGGAGTTCTTGCAGGGGCACTCTGGGGCGCAATTCCCGGACTCCTTAAGGCAACTCTCAATATCAATGAGGTTATCGCCTGCATTATGACAAACTGGATAGCGGCAAACGTCGTTACCTGGATTTTCGAGAACAGCCCTCTGCGTAATTCCTCTGAGGCATCGGGCGGCAAAATAGGTTACATCAAAAAGACTGTTGACAACGGCGTTGCAACTCCAAAGCTCGGTCTTGACAAGCTGCTCCCCGGTTCGCAGGTAAACGCAGGCATTATTATTGCGATTGTTATAGCGGTGCTTGTTTATATCGTTATGACCAAGACGACCTTCGGCTATCAGCTTAAGGCCTGCGGAAGCAACCGCTTTGCGGCGAAGTATGCCGGCATTGCTGACAAGCGTAACATTGTCCTTTCTATGGCTATTGCAGGCGGACTTTCGGGTGCTGCTGCCGCGCTCTATTACCTTTCTGGCAATACCGAATTCTTCTGGTCAACCTACCAGTCGCTCCCTGCAGTAGGCTTTAACGGTATTCCCGTTGCGCTGCTTGCCGTAAACCATCCTATCGGTGTAATATTTGCAGGACTCTTTATGTCTATGCTCAATATTTCGGGCACCGCCCTTAAATATCTCACCCCATACAATGAATATATCACCGACATTATTATTGCATCCATCGTGTATCTCAGCGCATTCTCACTGATGATAAAGATGTGGCTTGGTAAAAAGAAAAAGGCTCTGCCCAAGCTTAAAACGGTTAAGAAGGAGGAAACGGTATGACACTTTTGATTCAGGATACTCTGACATATACAATTCCTCTTCTTATAGTGGCGCTTGCGGGTATTTTTGCAGAGCGAAGCGGTATTATAAACCTTGCTCTTGAGGGTATAATGATATTCGGCGCCTTTTCGGGCGTGCTTACGGTATACGTGCTGCAGAGCACGGGCGCTTTCAAGGCAGACAGCGGCCAGTTAGTTATGCTTATTGCACTGTTGCTTTCTGCACTGCTCGGCGCGATTTTCAGTCTGCTTCTTTCCTTTGCTTCTATAAACCTGCGTGCCGACCAGACTATCGGCGGTACGGCGCTTAATATGCTTGCTCCCGCGCTCGTTTTGTTCCTTGTGAATATGATTACAAGGCAGAACGTTCTTCAGATGAAAAAGGGAGATGCTGCAGGCTGGTTTATGATTTTCAAGACCGACCTCGGTTTTGAAAAAGGGCAGAATTACGGATTTTTCGTTGAAACCTTCCTTAACAAGTTCTATCTTACTACCTATATCTGTATAGCACTTTATATCATTCTTTCGGTTATACTTTATAAGACAAAGTTTGGACTCCGCCTGCGTGCCTGCGGCGAAAATCCTCAGGCGGCAGACTCGCTCGGCATAAACGTGTATAAAATGCGTTATGCAGGTGTTACTATTTCGGGCGCGCTTGCGGGTATCGGCGGCTTTACCTTTGCTCTTACCACTGCAAACTGCTCTTCAACCGGCGAGGTTGCAGGCTTTGGCTTCCTTGCGCTTGCCGTTATGATTTTCGGCAACTGGAAGCCGCTCAGCACCGCGTTTGCGGCATTCCTTTTCGGACTTTGCAAGTGTATTGCGGCAGGATACCAGAATATCGACATTAACGGTGACGGCATCTATATGCTTAAGGAGATAGGCATAAACCAGAATCTCTACAGAATGTTGCCGTATATAATCACTCTTATAGTGCTTGCGTTCACTTCAAAGAAGTCGCGCGCACCTAAGGCAGAGGGTATACCTTACGACAAGGGAATGAGATAAAATACTTGAAAATAAGATAGCCTTTGTTTTCGTTTTTCGAAAACAAAGGCTTCTTTTTTTATGTTTTCGTATAATTTGCCGTTTGTAAGTTAAAACTATACGCGAACAAACTTTTCATTTGAAAGGATGCATTAACAATGGAAAATAGGAAAAATGAACAAAAAACCGCGCAAATTCTATACATCACAATTATGCTTGTGCTGCTTATTATGGCACTTGCCGTAGGGCTTGTGACAGCGGCTAACCGCAGAAAGGCACCGGCGGAAACAACTGATGTTTCAACCTCTGCAAGAGATGCGGTAAGGACAAGCGCGCTTAATGATATCGACCACACATCCCCATCTGTAACTACTGAAAGAACTACTGCGAAAACCACGGCAGATGTACCTCAGACTACCCAAAGACGTCCCGCTGTGACTACCGAGGCTACAAGTGTAACAAGTGAGCGTGCAGCGCAGGCAGAAGTGCCGAGCGAGGTATTACCTGAGTTTATTATGCCCACTATCGGCGACGTTGCAAAAAAGTTTTCGATAGACGCGCTTGTTTTCTCCAATACTATGGAGGACTACCGCACGCATAACGGCATTGACATATGCGTTGCTATGAGCGAAGGGGTTATGGCGGCGGCAGACGGTATCGTTGCCGAGGTTTATGAGCATCCGATGATGGGTAACACCGTGGTAATTGCGCACGACGGCGATGCAAGGACCGTTTACCAGAACCTTGCAGATGAGGTTACCGTGAGCGTGGGCGATACGGTCAAGAGCGGCGAGATTATCGGCGCTGTCGGCGACAGTGCAATAATCGAGATAGCAGAGGAGCCGCATCTGCATTTTGAAATTATGGTAGGCGGCGAGTATCAGAACCCGCTTGATTATATCTCGGTTGAAACAATGACAGTCGTTTACGAAGAATAGAAAAAGATAACCCTGCCGCGGCAGGGTTATCTTTTTCTATTTATATTGCTTTATTTTAGTTCTTCTTTTTCTTAAGAATAACCATAACGATAGCAGCGATAACGATAACTGCTGCTACGATACCGATGATAAGACCAACAGAAGAGCCGCCCTCTTCGGCAGGAGTCTCGGGAGCATCGGTAGCTTCGGGAGCATCAGTAGCTTCAGGAGCATCGGTAGCCTCGGGAGCATCAGTAGCCTCGGGAGCATCGGTAGCTTCGGGAGCATCGGTTGTTTCAACATCAGCGGTTGCATCAACATCAGCGGTTGCATCAGGAGCATCGGTAGCTTCGGGAGCATCAGTAGCCTCGGGAGCATCAGTAGCCTCGGGAGCATCGGTAGCTACAGGAGCATTGGTTACTGCAGGAGTATCCTGAGCTTTGAGCTCGCCAACTATCTTTGCATTAGGCTCATAGCCGGCGTTGAGAAGAATAGCCTCTTCGCCGTATACGGTAACCTTCATATTATCGAAGGATACAGTATCAAGGTTGATAAATGTGTCAAACGCGGAGTTTACACGGAGACCGAAGGTACCGTTTTTCCACTCCGTAGCTGCGGTTTCGTTAACCCAAATCGGCTCGTCACTGCCTTCCTTATAAGCCTTAAAGGTGTGAACGCCATCCTTGAACTCGCTTACAAGGTGGATGTTGTCACCCTGAGTAACCATAGGATCGCTGAGAACGAGGTTCTTGTAGCCGCCGGTCTGGCTGCAAACAGCGAAGGCAAAGAAAGTACCGTTGTTACTGATGGTGCTTGCATAGCCATAGAAAGAGTTGTTGGACTGGCTGGTAATCTTGGAAAGGTCTGCGTGAGTGAGAATACCGGAGCAGGTCTGAGAGTTGATAACGTCAACCTCAAAACGATAGTTCTTAAGAAGGTTAGCATTGTGATTTTTGCTGTAAACCAGGAATGCCATAGTGTTAGTAACCTCAAAGCCTTGACGAACGGATTCGTACTTGAGAACGCCGTCCTTGATTACCCAGTTACCACGGTACTGGGTGAAGTCATTAATAGTCTTGGGGTCAGAGAAGTCGTTTGAGTAGTAAACGTATGTATCCTTGCTTGCATCAAGCTTGGAAGCATCAACCTCAACTACCTTAGGTACATTAACCTTGATAGCGGGGGTGTGATCGGTCTTTACAGCGGTGCTCTTAACGCCGGGAACGAAGTCCTTAAGAGCCTTGCCTGCTGCGAGGTGATCGCCAACCTTGCCGATAGCGGTTACCTTGAGGTTATCAAAGCCGATCGTGCTGAAGTTTACGCGACCCTCTCTCATAAGGGTAGTGTGCAGACCGAAGGAGCCGTATGCATAGAGGGTGCTGTTGGCAGTGCCGGTCCAGATCTCTGCGCCGCTTTCAAGGTCTGTGATAACGTATGTAATGTCATTGCCTTCGAAGGTAGCCTTAAGATGAATGTTAGAGCCGGGTGTAAGAAGCGAGTCACTTACGATAAAGTTTTGACCCCATACACCGTCAAGCTTGGTGTACGCGATAGCACCCTTTGTACCGTCAAGGCTTATAAATGCGAAGTATCCGCAGAAGCCGTCGTCAATATCGCGGAGAATGCTGCTGAGATCGGAACGTGCAATGATACCGGCACGAGTCTGGAAGTTGTAAACATCAACCTCTACAATGTAGTCGGTAAGGTTCATAATGCCGGGGTCCTTGTTGAAGAGCAACCAAGCGTGGTCGTCAACAGCGATGTTGCCGAGGTTAGTAACGGTGAGCTTGCCGTCTACGATGCCCCATTCGCCGCGGCACTGGTCAAAGTCAGCGAGAGTGGATTCGTCGGAGAAGTCGTTTTCATAATAAACGAAATCCGCCGCGCTGATTGAGATTGCAAAGCAAAGTGCAATCATCATAGCGAAAATAGCAAAAGATAAGAATTTTTTCATAATTTCTTCCTTGTATCAAAGAAATACATCCTTATTATACACATTTTACACAAATTT
>JAZSKM010000007.1:0-3633 GCA_045534835.1 Eubacteriales bacterium
CGGTAATAGCCTGAATAATCTCCATATTGTTGATGTTGAAAGCACCGATAGCGTAGCCACCCTCATATGCCTTTTTGAACATCTCTTTTGTTGTTACAAGTGCCATATTTCGTTTCTCCTATGTTTGAATTTCACTCTACCCTACATTGTACAACAAATCCGCAAAAAATGCAAGACAAATAATCGGGAATTTCGTTATTTGTTTCACATAGTTCCGCCAAGACCGAAGCTGATAGAAATTGCATTGTCCACCTCGCTCATAAGACTGTCGTCAAGATGCCCCATTTTTTCTTTTAAGCGCCTCTTATCTATAGTACGTATCTGCTCGAGCAGAACTACAGAATCCTTTTGTAGCCCTACCTTTTCCGCATATATGTCAATATGTGTCGGCAGATGTGTTTTGCTCATTTTGCTGGTTATCGCCGCTGCAATGACGGTGGGACTGTATTTATTTCCGACATCGTTTTGCACTATAAGTACAGGCCGCAGTCCCCCTTGCTCAGAGCCGACGACGGGACTTAAATCTGCATAAAATATATCTCCGCGCCTAACGCTCATTTAAAAAACTCCTTTCGTTTACTGCATCATTATTTTTCCCAGCAAAGCGTGCATTTTAATCAAGTAAAACCACATTTTGCAAGGTAAATTATGACACTGCGCGGTCAATATCATTTTATGCAAAAAGTGCAGGTTCGCGAGAACCTGCACTTTTCTCTACTTCTTCTTGGGAAGCTTTTTCTTCTTTCTTGCGCTGTCTCCAAAGCCCGAGAGCTTTTTGCCGAGGGCATAATATTCGCCGTGGGCAAACGCCATAAGGTTTGCTTTTCCGAGATTGAGCCTGCCGTTTTTGTCAAGCAGGCTTTCCTCAACATCGGTTGCGACGATGTCCGCAAGGAACAAATCGTGCGTGCCGAGTTCAATCTTCTCTGTAACGCGGCACTCAAGCGCGAGCGGACACTCCGCAATAATCGGCGCTGCGACCTCCTTTGCCTGCTCCTTGGTAAATCCGCATTTCTTAAACTTGTCAACCTTGCGTCCTGTATATATGCCGCAATAATCGACCTTTTTCACCATATCCGCAGTGGTAAGATTTATGACAAACTCACCGCTCTTGTCAATGATATCATAACTGTAGCGGCTCTTACGCACGGATATATAGGTTTTCGGCGGCTGAGTATTTACAATTCCCGTCCAAGCAATAGTAATAATATTGGAATTTTCCATATCTCCCGTTGTAACAAGTACAGCAGGAAGCGGTGCTAAAAGCGTTCCGCCTTTCCAAGCCTGCTTTGGCATACTTCCACCTCTTTTTCACAAATTTTTCAAACAAACTATACACACACACTTACAAAATGTGATATAATATATATACTTCAAAGAAAGGGCGTAGCAAAATGTTTCGTAAACTGCTTGACAAAATCAATCGCTTTATGTACGGCCGCTATGGCGGCGACGAGCTCTTTTATGCGTTGATTATATTATATGTCATTTTTATCGTTCTCGCAAGGATTTTTGACGATATATTATTCATTTTCGCATATGCGGCTTTCTTCTATGCTATGTTTCGATATTTTTCAAAGAATATTTACAAGCGCCGCGAGGAAAACCGAAAATTTTTTTCGCTCTGGCAAAAGATTAAGAATTATTTTGCATATCTGCGCGACCGTTTCCGTGACCGCAAGGTCTGCCGCTATCGCAAGTGCAAATACTGCAAGGCTATCGTGCGCCTGCCGATTAAAAAAGGTAAGCACTCGGTAAAATGCCCACGATGTCAGAAGAGCTTTGATGTTAATATATGGATATAAAAAAGAGCCTTTCGGCTCTTTTTTTATTTGCTCTTTCCGAGGTATGCCTCTTTAACTTCGTCGTTTGCGAGAAGCTCTGCACCTGTACCGCTCATAGTAATTTCACCCGTCTGCATAACGAATGCATTATCAGCAGCCTTGAGCGCCATATTAGCATTCTGCTCGATAAGAAGAACGGTTATACCCTGCTCATTGATAGTGCGGATAATATCAAATATTCCCTGCACTACAAGGGGGGCAAGACCAAGCGACGGCTCATCCATCATAATGAGCCTCGGACGTGCCATAAGTGCTCTGCCTACTGCGAGCATCTGCTGCTCACCGCCCGAAAGAGTACCCGCGAGCTGCCAGGAACGCTCCTTAAGACGGGGGAAAAGCGAGTACACATACTCAATATCGTCATTAAGGTTATCCTTGCGCAGATATGCACCGATCTTAAGGTTTTCAAGCACGGTAAGGTTGGGGAATACTCTGCGTCCCTCGGGAACGAGAGTAATACCGCGCTTAACTATCTGGTCAGGCGACATACCGAGAATGTTTTCACCGTTAAAAAGCACCTCACCGCTTTTCGCCTTAACAATACCTGCGATAGAACGGAGTGTCGAGCTCTTACCTGCACCGTTAGAGCCGATAAGAGTAACTATCTTACCTTCTTCAACATCAAAGGAAATGTCCTTAATAGCCTCGATACCGCCGTAAGACACACTGAGGTTTTTAATTTCAAGAATATTACTCATCTTCACTTACCCCCAGATATGCTTTGATAACAAGGTCGTTATTCTGTACCTCGGCAGGAGTACCCGAAGCAATTAGCTTACCGAAGTCGATAACATAAATTCTGTCCGAAATGTCCATAACGAGATTCATATGATGTTCAATCATAAAGATAGTGAGTCCGAACTCATCACGGATCGAGCGGATAAACGCCGTAAGCTCATCGGTCTCCTGCGGATTCATACCAGCAGCAGGCTCGTCAAGAAGCAAAAGCGTAGGCTCTGTTGCAAGCGCACGCGCGATCTCAAGGCGGCGCTGCTTGCCGTAGGGCAGGCTTGTAGCAAGCTCGTCTTTTACATCGAGCAGGTCAACCTTTTCAAGAAGCTCAAGCACCTTTTCACGCATCTGCTTTTCCTCTTTGTAGTTAAGCATAAACGTCGCGGTGAAAAGATTGCTCTTTTTACGCATATGCATTGCCACAAGCACGTTCTCAAAAACAGTCATCGACTTGAACAGACGAATATTCTGGAAGGTACGCGCTATGCCGAGCTTTGTAATCTTGTCAGGAGTCTTAACAAGGCGCTTTTTGTAAACTCCGCGATTTTCGCCTGCGTAAAGGCGCTTCATCTTGCCGTGAGGGAAGCTCTCAACAATAGCCTTGCCGTCAAAGCTGACTCGACCGTTGGTAGGCTCGTACACGCCCGTAACAACGTTAAACGCAGTAGTCTTTCCCGCTCCGTTAGGACCGATAAGCGAAACTATCTCGCCCTCGTTTACATCAAGAGAAAGGTTGTTGACAGCCACAACGCCGCCAAACTGCATAGTTACATCTTCAAGCTTAAGAAGGTTTTTCATTTTATGCTACCTCCTTTTTCGCTTTTTTAGCCGCGCGCTTTTCTTTAGAGTTTTTGAGTGCAAGTTTAGTACCGTTTACAATACGCTCTGTCGAAAACTCCTTGTCGCCCATAATACCGCGGCGGAAGAAAAGCACGATTATCATAATTACAGCGGAGAATACAACGAGACGGAAGCCGTTACGTGTAAGTCCGGGAATAACGTCGGAAGTCGGAGCGTAGCCATGTCGTTCTGTGGGCCAAGGAGTTGTCGGGAGGTT
>JAZSKM010000018.1:0-17018 GCA_045534835.1 Eubacteriales bacterium
GCCACCAAATCTTGCAAGGTAGCTGTCACCGATTGCTTCTTCTACGTAATCACCGTAATCCTCCGCATCACCCAAGGTTTCATCGTTAAAGTAATGCGAATGATAGTTTGCGGAGATAATCTTAATTCTGTAAGTGTGGCCGTTGTCTTCAATTTCCGTAAACTCATACGTTCCGTAGCCGTAATCGTCCAAATAAAATATCGGAACTGTCAGGGATTTTACGGTATGGGCATATCCGTTTGCATCAATACGCTGAAGAAGGAGAATCTCACTCTTTATTCTGTCATTGTCGGGTATAAAATGCACGGTCTGCGCGCCGTCTTCGGAAAGAACGTATGTACCGGCTACAGCAAGATTACCCGTTATCGTAAGAGGCTCTTTCCACTTCGCAATAAGGGTTGTATTCTCAAAAATAATCTTTTCCGAAATTGCTGCCTCATCGGTTATATTTCCGTTTGCATCTGCAATATACCAGCCTTCAAATACATATCCGCCATCACGTACAGGAATATAGTCAGAAAGGAGCGGAATACCGATTTGGTAACTAAGAACAGTGTTTTCGGTTGTGCTATTAAGCGTGCCGCCGTTTGGAACGAAGGTAACATCAAAGACATCTATCGTTACAACAGCATTGATCTCGCCGATTTGCTTACCGTTTGCGTAATATGCACCAAAAAGCTGGCTGCCGTCCGGCGTGTTGCCGCCTGTGACTTCGATTCTTGCGCTGTAGCGGTTAAGCTCGGTTGCGTAAATTTCATGGGCGTTATCCTTATCTATAGCAGGAATGATAGTTCCGTCTGCGGTTTCGTAGGAAACGACTTCTATACGGTAAGAATAGGGTTTGTGCGTATCTGTAGTAGCCATCCATACAGGGTATGTGCCGCTTCCTTTACCGTTTGCATCAAGAACTATACGCTCATACGTATCTTTTTGCTGAGTGATAGTAAACCACGAAACATCTTCTACATCATCATAGGGAGAGTTGCTATACTGAGTAACCTTTACGTTTACAGCAACCGGCTTTAACTCTTGCGCAACGGGCATTGATGCATCATCAAGCTCAACCGTATATGCAAGGTCAAAGTTGTTCGGTTCGAAAATAAGAACCGCGGTCAGTACAAGATTGCCGTTTGCATCTACCTCCTTTGCCACGCTTTCGATGTCATATCCCGATTTGGAAGAAGTGAAGGTATACTCCGCTTCCTTGGCAACATTCGTCAATACAGGTTCTTTTCCGGTGTAGACCGTGCGATCCCTATGCTCGGTGTCGCTACATATATATTCTGCAATGAAGTCGGTGCCTTCATAAGTGCTTTCTCCGTCCCACACAACCGTTTTGCTGGTGAGCTCGGTGTAGTCGCCAAAAGAGCCTGTTCTTTGGTCAACGGTAAAGGTAATATTATGCATACCGTTATCGTTATTGTGACCGCCTCCGCCTTCTGCAATATGTTTTATGATGATGTTTACATAAACGTCGGTTGAAACAACATAGTTTGCCGTAAGCGTGTATGCCTTGCCAATGGCATTTGTCAGTACATCGCCTGACATATACTTATTTCCGTTTTCGTCCGTCCAGTGTGTAAAGAGGAAGCCCTCCTTTGCAGGAACAGTATCGGTAACGGTGACGGGACTCTCAATGAGGTAATACTCTTTAGGGAGTGTGGCAGTGCCGCCGTTTGTATCATAGGTAACACTGTTAAAGAAAAGCTCTCTTGTTCTGCTTGCACCGTTGATTGTAAGAATCTGGTCGTCAAGCCTGTTTTTGGTATCGCTGTCTGCCGTTGAATAATACGCGGTATAGTTACCGTTTGAAAGCACCGAGGAGTAAATACCCACAGCAGTCTTTTCAAGCGGGAAATAAATCTCGGAGTCCTCGTATCTTAGGTAAATTGTATCAACCTCGGGCATTACATCGGTAATATCCACGCGCGAGCCGCTTGCGGTGCCTGTAGAGGTATCGTATGTACCGTTGAGAATTACCTCAACCGTACCTGTATGCGCGGGCTTTGTGGTTTCATATACGTATGCGTATACAGGGTCGGTGTTTGAATTTGCCTGACCGACAACCTCGACCTGATACTCAGTATTAGGCGTAAGGTTCTCAAACACTACGTATTTCTTGCCGTCAACAGTCTTTCTTTCACCCTTTGCGCCGTCGATGTAATATGTGCAGCGGTCATCAAGGTCGTCAAGCATAATCGCCGTTGCGGTTGAGGTGGTAGTAGGCTTTTTGTATACGTAAACCTCTATTTCACGGGAAGAGGAAAACTCCTTGTGGAATTTACAGTTTCCTTTTGTGATTGTAATTCTAACCTTTGCCTCACCGTTTGCAGTACCCGAAATGCTCTTGATATGAGCCTCATTCGTCTGCTTGTCTACGACGATTTCTATGATGCCGGCTCCGGATATGATCTTAGGGTCCGAGACAGTACACTCTGAACACGTAATATGTACAATTGAGCTCTCGCCAAGAAGGATTTTTACATTCTTGGTATCGCCCTCGAAAAGTCCGAAATAAACGTGGCTAACGTCGTTTTCAAGGTCGCTTGCAACGAAACCGTAGTTAGTGTAAGTCTGGAACCACAAGAATCCGCTTGCTTTTCGCGTACCCACATGCGAGTCGGTGGCAAGCATAGTACCGTCCTTGTCATAAACGGTAACGGTAACTTCTCCTAAAAGGTTTTCGCTGGAAACGCCCGCACCGTAAACTGCTGCCCAAGCATAGCCGGTACCCGAAAAGGTTTTATTGTATGAGCGGCCTACCATATTACTCAGGGCGCTTAATCTTTTGTCGGTATTATGAATCTCAATTTCTCCGACGGTATCATTGATACCGTACATATTATGAGAATTATACACGTACAAATAAGTGCCGAGCGTGCTGGTCCATTTGTAGGTAAGCTCGCGCACGTTTCCGTCGTAGCCTGTCACTCTTGCCTCAAGCAATTCGCTCGAACGCAAATCTGCCTGAGCACCTCTTGTGAAGCTGACGATGTCTACCGAAACTCTCTCAGCTGCAAAAGAATTGACTGTGAAAACTGATAGTAAGACGAAGAGCAGAGAAAGCATTAGCAAAACACTCATACTCTTTCTAAATGCTGTCATTTTTGATAAATCTCCTTTTGTATAAAAAGTTTGTTAAATTATATTATATCACATATAGAAAATATTTCAACTGTTTTTTAACAAAATGCCTTTGCCGATTTCGGTTGTATTGTTTCATTCGGCAACTTTGATATTTACATTTGACAAAGTTTATGTTAAAATAATTTACGTATAAAATTTCACGAAAGGTTTGTTACAGTGAGCGATAAACAGAAACATATCAGAAACTTTTCGATAATTGCGCATATCGACCACGGTAAGTCTACGCTTGCCGACAGAATTCTGGAGTACACGCGCACCGTTTCTACAAGAGAAATGGAGTCGCAGCTGCTTGATAATATGGACCTTGAAAGAGAGAGAGGTATCACTATCAAGGCGCGCGCGGTTTGTATGGATTATACCGCGCCTGACGGTGAGCAGTATACTCTCAATCTTATTGACACCCCCGGTCACGTTGACTTTAACTACGAGGTGTCGCGCAGTCTTAATGCCTGCGACGGCGCACTGCTCGTAGTTGATGCAACGCAGGGTATCGAGGCACAGACACTTGCAAACGCGTATCTCGCGGTTGATGCTAACCTTGAGATAGTGCCTGTTATTAACAAAATAGACCTGCCGAGCGCTGATATTGAACGAGTAAGAAACGAGATAGAGGATGTTATCGGTATTCTTGCCGAGGACTGCCCTGCGGTTTCCGCTAAGACGGGACTGAATATCGGCGATGTGCTTGACAAGATAATCAGCGACATTCCTGCGCCTGTGGGAAACCCCGATGCGCCGCTCAAATGCCTGATTTTTGACTCATACTATGACAGCTATCTCGGAGTTGTTGTATACGTAAGAGTTATGGAGGGCACACTGAGAGCAGGTCAGCGTATAAAGCTTATGAGCACGGGTGCTGAGTTCGACGTAGTCGATGTTGGCACTATGCAGCCGTTTGGACTTAAGAAAAAGGACTCACTGTCCGCAGGCGAGGTTGGATATATCACCGCAAGCATAAAGTATGTCGGTGATACACGCGTAGGAGATACGGTTACTCTTGCAGAAAATCCTGCAGCAGAGCCCCTCCCCGGCTTTAAATCCGTTCAGCCTATGGTCTACGCAGGTATATATCCTGCTGACGGTGCGCGATACGGCGACCTTCGCGATGCGCTTGAAAAGCTACAGCTTAACGATGCAGCGCTCACCTTTGAGCCTGAAACTTCTGTTGCACTCGGCTTTGGTTTCCGCTGCGGCTTCCTCGGTCTCCTTCATATGGAGATTATTGAGGAGCGCCTTGAGCGCGAATTCAATCTTGACCTTATCACCACCGCCCCCGGCGTTGTATATAAGATTACAATGCGCGACGGAGAGGTTCGTATGATAGACAACCCCTCTGCATACCCGTCACCCGATGAAATAGACGAGGCGGCAGAGCCTGTCGTTAAGGCAAGTATAATTACACCCACCGAATATGTCGGAGGAATTATGGAGCTGTGTCAGGACAAGCGCGGAGTTTTCATTGATATGAAGTATATCGATCAGACTCGTGCCGAGCTTCACTACATTCTGCCGCTTAATGAGATAATTTATGACTTCTTTGATGCACTTAAGAGCCGCAGCCGTGGATATGCTTCGCTCGACTATGAATTTTCCGAGTACGTTGCATCAAAGCTTGTGCGCCTTGACTTTTTGCTTAACGGCGAGCAGGTAGATGCGCTTTCGTTCATCGTTCACGAGGAAAAGGCTTATGCAAGAGCGCGCCGCATCGCAGAAAAACTCAAGGATAATATTCCTCGCCAGCTTTTCGAGGTGCCGATACAGGCGGCTATAGGCAACAGAATTATTGCGCGTGAAACTGTCAAGGCAATGCGCAAGGACGTTCTTGCAAAGTGCTACGGCGGTGACATTACCCGTAAGAAGAAGCTGCTTGAAAAGCAGAAAGAGGGTAAAAAGAAGATGCGCAAGCTCGGTTCTGTTGAGGTTTCGCCCGAGGCGTTTATGGCGGTTCTCCGCCTTGATGGCGATAACTAAAACACTCGAAAATCTGCGATTTTTGATTGAAGTATTATGGATAACAAAAAACTGGGGATATATATACATATCCCCTTTTGCAAAAGTAAATGCGGTTATTGCGACTTTTGCTCGCATACTCCGAGTGACGGTGAAACAGAGCGGTATTTAAACGCGCTTATGCTTAACATTCAGGACTTTTCGGGTGCTGCAGAAAAATATACGGTTGATACAATTTTTATCGGCGGCGGCACGCCAACACTGCTTTCAAAAAAGCAGATGAAGGCGCTTGCTCAGTGTATACACTCCTCTTTCAAAATCGAAAAGGGTGCTGAATTTACCGTTGAAGCGAATCCCGGCACTGTTGATAAAAGGTATCTTTCGTCACTTGTAAATATGGGGATAAACCGTATTTCATTCGGACTTCAGAGTGCAAGCGACCGCGAGCTCTTGGCACTTGGGCGTATTCATACGCGAGATGAGTTTTTAGAGAGCTTTAAGGCGGCACGTACGGCAGGCTTTAAGAATATTAATGTTGACCTGATGTACGGCATACCTCATCAGACTAAAGAGAGCTTTGCGGCAACGCTTCAGTTTGTCAAGTCGCTTTCGCCCGAGCATATTTCTGTGTACGGTCTTAAAATTGAGGATGGAACTCCTTTTTGGAGAGCGAAAGAAACTCTCCCTCTCCCCGACGAGGAAGCTGAGTATAGGATGTACCGCGAGGCACATTCGTCTATCACCAATGCGGGCTACAAGCACTATGAGATAAGCAACTTTGCGCGCCCCGGCTTTGAGTCGCGGCACAACCTCAGATATTGGAAAGACGAGCTTTATCTCGGCTTTGGCGTTTCGGCACATTCGTACTTTGCCGGTCAGCGGTACGCGTATACGGATGATGTTGAAAAGTATATCCTTGAAATGGAGCACCCGAGGGATATGTCGAATATCCTTGCTGAGTGCACCGACATTGATGTGTTTACCAAGGAGACCGAGTATGTAATGCTGAGACTGAGGCTCTTTGACGGGCTTTTGCTCGATGAGTATAAAAAGGAATTCGGCAGGGATTTTCTCGCGAAATACGGAGAAAAACTTGGTCGGTTTGTTGACGGCGGATTTATGTCGCTTGATGCGCGCCGCCTTGCCTTTACCGTAAAGGGAATGTACGTAAGTAACTATATTTTGTCTGATTTGCTTGAATTTTGACATACGTTTTTTAAAGTATGTGCTTGACAAAGTATAGCTGTGATTGATACAATATAAATGTAATATAGCTTTGAAAGGACGGCTTTTGAGAAATGGAAGAAATTTTTGATGGCGATATTTATACACTGACCGACGAAACCGGCAAAGAGAGCGAATTTGAGCTTATTGGTACCTGCCAGTTTGAGGGCAAGACATATCTTGCGCTTATCCCCGTTGAAGAGGGCAGAGATGAGTATGTAATTCTTCGTCTTGAAACCGATGAAAAGGGCGAGGAAATTCTCGTTACAATTGATGACGACGATGAGTTTGACCGCGTTGCTGACTATTTTGAGGATGAGCTCTTTGATACCATCGACTACGACGAGGGAAGCGAAAACAATCCCCAGTAAAACCCACTTGTAAAAGCATAGCTTCTGCAGATACTAATGACAACTTCCTGCTTAGTTCGTGATACATCGCATATTGGAACCTACACCTAATTAAAGGAATCCTTATATCTCTTGTGGGATGCAGGCCTCCCGCTGCGGCTCGACCGTAGCGGACGTTGGAAGCGCAAAGCAGAGATGCGGATACCGCCTTGCTTGAGCAGGGTTTTCACTTCGGTGTACACGGCTCGGTGGGTTGTACATTTTAACAAAGACCTGCAAAGGACATCCTTTGCAGGTTTTTTTCTTTGTTGACACGCTTTCATAAAGGTGCTATAATTTTGTTAATATATGACATCCTTGGAGGCAGTTATGAAAAAGTCCGCATTTAAACTTCTACTCGTTTTACTTGCTTGTTTCGTTCTTACAACGGCTGTCTGCGCTGCAACCTATATCGGCGATATCGACGGTGACGGAGCATATACAGAAGAGGACGTTAAAGAGGTCGTTAAGCTTTTAGTTGCAAAAAAATGCGATGCGGAAGACATATGGCGCCTTGATGTTACAGGGGACGGAATGCTGACACTCGGCGATGCTATGGAACTGTTAGACCGTATGCGCAATCGTGAAAAACCGTCGTTTTGTAAGATTGACAATGTAGAGCATAGCGACTGTGTGTGGAGTTATATCGACACGGGCAGCTACAGTGAGGCTGCATATACTCCGCCAAGATACAGTATAAAAGTTCGTTTCCGTATATTTGTGCCCAGATACTATTCGCCTGATAAGGAATATGCACTTGCAGTGCATCTGCACGGACTAGGTGCTGAAAACTACTCAACCTCGCAGCTTTCCGGCGGAACTTATTTTGATAACATTCTCAAGAGTAAGTATGCACAAGACACCATACTATTGCTTCCGCAGTGTCCTGTCGGTATGACGTGGCCTGATGACCGTCTGACTATTGAGGCGACATATAAGCTCATTGAGGGACTTTCCGAGCACATAAATATTGATAAAAACCGTATATATTTAAGCGGTCATTCCAACGGTTCAAAGGGCGTTGCATATATGATTATGAGTCACCCGAACACCTTTGCCGCCGCGGTAATGGGCTCTGGCGCATCCTCAATAGAGCTGTATACCGAACTTGAGAATATTGCTACGACACCGATATGGCTCTTCTGCGGCAGTGCAGACCCTGTATCTGGCTTTTTGACCAATGTGCGCACGCTTTACAGAGAGCTGTTAAAGCTTGAAGCGGATGTAAAATATACCGAGCTTGCAGGTCTTGAGCATAATATTTTCAACACGGTCGGAAATACCAAGGGGCTTGTTGATTGGGTATTCTCAAAAACTCTCGAAAACTGAAAAAACAACCGATGCCTTGGCATCGGTTGTTTGCTTAAAATATCCTTTTCAAAATCTTCCACACAGCGAATGCGGCGGTTATAAAGCCGATAGCGGCGAAAAAGGCAACTACCTCGCGCGGAATTTCGCCCTTTACATTTACCGCTAAAAGGGGACTGTCCGGCTCACTTTTTCTTTTCAGCGAAAAGTTCAGGTTAAAATGACGGCTGAGGAGTCCGCGCAGCTTTTTATTAACACGCTTTGCGTTCAGCTTTATTCTTGTAATCTTATCGTTCACGGTATCCCCACCTTTCTTAAATATAGTATATCCTAAAAATGCAAGTTTTGCAACCGCTTTTACAAAAAACACTTTTATTTTCAACATAAATATAGTATAATATAATTTAAATAACGCAGGAATGGAGGAGAGCGCAAATGTCAAATCTTGATATGCCGGTAAATAAGCTTAAAGGCATCGGAAAAGTCAAGGCGGATGCTTTTTCCCGTCTTAATATAAACACGCTGTCCGACCTCCTGTATCACTTCCCGACAAGATATGAAAATCGCGGTGTTATAACCAGTCTTGCAGAGGGGAAAACCGGTATTGCGCAGTCATATCTTTTAACCGTTGCGACAGCGCCAAAAGCGGCAAGACTCCGCGGCGGTATGACGATAGTCAAGTTTCGCGCTTTTGACGATAGCGGAAGTGTGGAAATCGTTTATTTCAACCAGCCTTATATAAAGGACAAGTTCTTTGTCGGTCAGACATACCGTTTTTACGGCAAGCTTGCCGAAAAAGCCGGCAGGTATTCGTTGTCAAGTCCTATTGCGGAGCTTTATGACGAAAGAAACGCACTCCCTGAACTTTACGCGGTGTACAGACTTTCGACTCCGCTCAATAAGAATGTTATCCGTGATTGCGTGAAGCAGGCATTTTCGCTTTGTAAAAGCGAGCTTGCAGATTATCTCCCCGTCAGCATACGCGAAAAGTATTCGCTTGCAAGCCGCACATATGCCCTTGAAAATATACATATACCGTCCGACCTTGTCTCTCTTGATCGCGCCGCGCGCCGCCTTGCCTTTGATGAGCTTTTTGAAACGGCGGTTGCGGTGCGTGTTATGCGTAGAAAGCAGACACGCAGCATAGCGGCGAGGATGAAAAATATTGACCTTTCGAAGTTTTTCGGCTCGCTTCCGTTTTCGCTGACAGGAGCGCAGTCGCGTGCAATAGATGATATAGTACGCGATATGAGTAGCGGCAGCGGCGAGGATACCGCACGTATGTCGCGTATACTTGTCGGCGATGTAGGTTGCGGAAAAACCGTGTGTGCAGCCGCGGCTATGTATATAACGCTTATGAGCGGCTATCAGGCACTCATAATGGCACCGACTGAGATACTTGCTCTGCAGCATTATAAGGACCTTGCTGTGCAGTTTGCCGCTTTTGGATTTGTGCTCGAAAAGCTCACTGGCAGTACCACCGCCGCCGAAAAGCGGCGTATCAAGGCAGGGCTCCTTGACGGCAGTATTCACGCCGTTGTCGGAACTCACGCACTTATTGAGGACGATGTTGCCTTTTGTAATCTCGGTCTTGCTGTATGTGATGAGCAGCACCGTTTTGGTATAACGCAGCGCGCCGAACTTCTTCGCAAGAGTCCGCGTGCGCATATGCTTGTTATGACCGCTACACCCATTCCGCGCACGCTTTCGCTCGTGCTTTACGGCGACCTTCAAATTTCAAAGATAGATGAACTGCCTCCCGGACGGCAGAAGGTGGGAACATATTTTGTTAACGAGAGCTACCGTGCGCGGCTGAACAGCTTTATTGAAAAGCAGCTTTCGGACGGCGGACAGGTATATGTTGTCTGTCCGGCGGTAGAGCCGATAGAGGATGACCTTGACGAGGGCGCACTCGCGATAAGTGTGTTTGAAGCAGAGGCTGCTCCGCCGCTTAAAAGTGCGGTTGCGGTTTCAAAAGAACTTTCGGAGCTGTTTCCTAATGCAAATGTTGCGTATATACACGGAAAACTCAAGGCATCGGAAAAGAATGATATAATGTCCCGATTCGGTTCGGGTGAAATAAAAATACTTGTTTCGACTACGGTTATCGAGGTTGGTATAAATGTGCCTAACGCCTCTCTTATGATAGTTGAAAATGCAGAGCGTTTCGGACTTTCGCAGCTGCATCAGCTTCGCGGCAGAGTAGGGCGCGGCGCAAGGCAGTCGCACTGCGTGCTCGTTTCGGATACCGACGGCGAGATTGCAAAGCGGCGGCTTAGCCTTATGACAAAGACAAACGACGGCTTTGTTATCGCCCAAGAGGATCTGCGTATGCGCGGTCCCGGCGACTTTCTCGGCATCGAGGGCACAAGGCAAAGCGGTGTTGGAGAAAGCTACCGTATGGCGGCACTGTGCAGTGACCCAACTGTTGCAGAGGCGGCAGGCGAAGCCGCCACAGAACTGCTTGAAAGCGACCCGGAACTTAACGGTGAGCAGGTAGCACCGCTTAAGGCTCGGATAGCAAAGGCTATGGAACTCAGCGACACTACAATGAATTAAGGAAAAACGACTATGACAAATCAACCGCTTGCAGACAGACTGCGCCCCGAAAAATTAGACGATATGGTAGGGCAGAGCCATCTGTTCGGCAAAAACGGCGTTGTACGCAAGATGCTTGAGGGCGGCAGAGTAACAAATATGATTTTTTACGGCCCTCCCGGTACGGGAAAGACAACGGCTGCAAACATCGTTGCAAAGCAGTCGGGAATGACTCTCTATAAGCTCAATGCCACAACCGCATCGCTATCGGATGTAAAGGATGTAATCACTCAGTCGCAGAATATGTTCGGCGCATCCGGAACGCTGCTTTATCTTGATGAAATACAGTATTTCAACCGCAAGCAGCAGCAATCACTGCTTGAATATATTGAGGACGGTAGAGTAACACTTATAGCATCTACTACGGACAATCCGTATTTCTGTATATACAATGCTATTCTTTCGCGCTGCGCGGTTTTTGAATTCAAGCCGGTTTCAGCAAGCGATATAAGCCGCGCGCTTCTTCGCGGACTTGATATGCTTAACAAAGAAAGCGGCAGGAATATCGAAATCGACGACAAGGCACTTGAATTTATCTCGGGTGTCGGAGGCGGCGATGTGAGAAGTGCGCTCGGCGTGCTCGAAAATGTTTATTCTATCGCGCGCGATGTGATAACAGAGAAGGATGCAAAGGAGTTTACTCCGTCCTGCACGGGTAATTTTGACCGTGCAGGAGATGTGCATTACAATCTTTTGTCCTGCCTGCAAAAGTCGATAAGAGGCTCTGATGCGGATGCGGCGGTCTTTTACCTTGCACGGATTTTAGAGGGCGGCGACCTGCTTTCTGCCTGCCGCAGACTGCTTGTTATTGCATCCGAGGATGTGGGACTTGCATATCCGCAGGCGGCGATAATGGCTAAGGCTTGTACCGATGCGGCAAAGGAACTCGGACTTCCCGAGGCGGCAATACCGCTTGCAAATCTTACGGTAGCGCTTGCCACCGCGCCAAAGTCAAACAGCGCATATAACGCGTATGCCGCGGCTAAGAGCGACTTTCTTTTGGGACTTGGTCAGGACATCCCAACGCATCTTGTTGCACCTCTTTTCAAGGGGTACAAATATCCGCACGATTATCCGAATCACTATGTAAAGCAGCAGTATCTGCCAAACGACATTGCCGGTAAAAAATACTATGAATACGGCGAAAATAAAAACGAGCAAGCTGCAAAAACATATTGGGAAAAGATAAAATAATGCAAAATTGTATTGTTTTCTGTACATACTAATACCGCTTGCCTTGAGGCTATGAAAGAATATTTTTTTACAGGCTTTGCGGTGGGACTCGTTGCAGTCCTTGTGCTTGTACTGATTTTCGGTGTATGTATAAACCAGATTTTTATATAAAGGACTACTATGCGAATAGACAAATTCTTATCCGAATGTAAGGTTGCAACGCGCTCTGAAACGGCGAAAGCGGTGCGCGCGAGGCAGGTGCTGCTTGACGGAGTACCCGTTAAGCGTGCCGACACTCCCGTTGACCCCGAAAAAAACGTTGTTACCTATTGCGGCGAGGTGGTAAACTATCGCCGCAATACATATGTTATCCTCAACAAGCCTGACGGATATGTGAGCGCCACCGAGGACAAAAACGAAAAAACCGTACTCGACCTGCTTCCGCCCGAGGTAAGGAAATTTGACCTCTTCCCCTGCGGCAGACTTGACAAAAACACCCTCGGACTTGTGCTGCTCACCGATAACGGTCCGCTTGCACACTTTCTGCTTTCACCGAAGCACCACGTTGAAAAGGTTTACCGCTTCACCGCGGCAAAACCGCTTAGTGACAGCGACCTTGCGGCGCTTGAGGGCGGCGTGGATATCGGCGGCTATGTTACAAAGCCCTGCAAAATCGAGATGCACAGCGATACAGAGGGCGAGATAACACTTAAAGAAGGTAGATATCAGCAGTTGAAGCTGATGCTGAATGCGGTGGATAACCGCATAATCTATCTTGAACGCATAAGGTTCGCATTCCTTTCACTTGGCGAGCTTTTGCGCGGAGAGTGGCGTTATCTTACCGACGAAGAAATAAAAATACTTGAAGGATATGGAAAATAAATGGACATTTTAAAGAAGCTTACCGAGGAGCTCGGTATCAAGGATTGGCAGACTGCGAAGGCTGTGGAGCTTATTGACGAGGGAAATACTATTCCGTTTATCGCGCGTTACCGCAAGGAGGCGACTGGCAGCCTTGACGATGTTCAGCTTCGTACTCTGTACGAGCGCCTTGACTATCTCCGCCGCTTTGAAGAACGCAAGGAGGAGATACGCACGGCTATTGAGGGGCAGGGTAAGCTGACCGATGAAATAGTGGCAGCGCTTGAAGCAGCAGAAACTCTCAATGAGCTTGAGGACGTTTATCTTCCGTACAAGCAAAAGCGCAAGACCCGCGCATCTGTTGCGCGTGAGCGCGGACTTGAGCCGCTTGCACTGCTTATTTTTGCCTGCGAGGCAGAGTATGATCCGACTATCCGTGTGGCTGCGGAAGAATATGTTGATGAGGAAAAGGAAGTTCCGGATGTTGATGCCGCAATAGCCGGCGCCTGCGATATTATTGCCGAGGACATAGCGCAGAATGCCACGTACAGAAAGACCATACGCGAGGGCAGTGCAAGACTCGGTATGCTTTCAAGCACAGCGGCAAAGGAGGAGGACTCTGTATACTCGATGTATTATACATACTCCGAGCCTGTAAACAAGGTGCGGCCCCACCGCTATCTCGCTATTGCGCGCGGAGAGCGCGAGGAGTTCTTAAAGGTATCGCTCGATGTTCCCGAGGAAACTGTTTATGCCTATCTTGAACGCGAGATAATCACAAACAAGGAGAGCGAAGCGGCAGAGCTGCTGCGCGCTACGATAAAGGATGCATACAAGCGGCTTATCGCTCCTGCTATTGAGCGTGAAATACGCGCAGACCTTCTCGAAACCGCAAGTGACGGTGCAATAGGTGTATTTTCGAGCAATCTCCGCGGACTTCTTATGCAGCCGCCCGTACGCGGCAAGGTAGTTATGGGTTATGACCCAGGCTACCGTACCGGCTGTAAGCTCGCGGTAGTTGACCAGACCGGTAAGGTGCTTGAAACTGCGGTTATCTATCCCACAAAGCCGTATGAGCGCACCGAAGAAAGCCGCCGCAAGGTAATTGACCTTATCCGCCGTCACGGTGTAGATGTTATTTCTATCGGCAACGGTACCGCATCGCGCGAAAGCGAGCAATTTATTGCCGAAACGATTAAAACTATTCCCGAAGATGTAAAATATGTTATAACTAACGAGGCAGGCGCATCTGTCTACTCTGCATCAAAGCTTGCGCAGGACGAGTTCCCCGACTTTGACGTTACCGAGAGAAGCGCGGTATCTATCGCACGCCGGCTTATTGACCCGCTTGCAGAGCTTGTAAAAATCGAGCCTAAGGCTATTGGTGTAGGACAGTATCAGCACGATATGCAGCCTAAAAAGCTTGACTTTGCGCTTGGCGGAGTAGTCGAGGATTGCGTTAACAGCGTTGGCGTTGAGCTTAACACCGCTTCCCACGCATTGCTTTCATATGTTGCGGGTATCAGCGCAGCCTGCGCTAAAAATATTGTAAAGTACCGCGAGGAAAAGGGCACGTCCAAAAACCGCGAAGAACTTAAAAAGGTATCACGCCTTGGCGACAAGGTTTACGAGCAGTGTGCAGGCTTCCTACGCGTAAGCGGCGGTGATGAGATACTTGATTGCACCGGTGTTCACCCAGAGTCGTACGGTGCCGCACGCGGACTGCTTGAAATGTTCGATTACACGTCAGATGATGTACGTGCTATGCGTCTTGGCGGACTGTCAGGCAAGGTGGCAAGAGAGGGCACAACCGTTGTGGCAGAAAAACTCGGCATAGGCGAACCCACGCTGCTTGACATATGCACCGAGCTTGAAAAGCCGGGGCGCGATATCCGTGAAGGACTTCCTGCACCTGTTCTCCGCGCAGATGTAATGCAGTTCGAGGATCTCAGAGAGGGAATGGAGCTTCGCGGAACTGTAAGAAACGTGGTTGACTTCGGTGCATTTGTCGATATTGGTGTTCATCAGGACGGTCTGCTTCATATATCCGAAATTGCTGATAAATTTGTCAAGCATCCGAGCGATGTTCTCACCGTAGGCGATGTTATCACGGTCCGTATCAAGAGTATAGACCAAAAGAAGCACAGAATAGGTCTTACAATGCGCTCGAAAGGTGAATAATTCTAATAAATTATAATTTTGCTGTTGCTTTTGCGTATGATGTGCAAATCGCGCTTTTTGAATTGTGCATTGTTTACAAAGGACGGCGTGAAAGTTTGGGAATTCCACCACTATATTTTTTGACAGTCTTTTGTTATAATATTAAGGTAAAAATATGCCTGCAAGACAGGTAACTTAAACGGAGGATGCTAATATGGCAAGCTTATCACTTAGACATATTTATAAGAAGTATCCCGGCGGTGTTACCGCTGTATCCGACTTTAACCTTGAGATTAAGGACAAGGAGTTCCTTATCTTCGTAGGTCCTTCCGGATGCGGTAAGTCCACCACTCTGCGTATGATCGCAGGCTTGGAGGAGATCACCGAGGGTGAACTTTTCATTGAAGACAGACTCGTAAACGACGTTGCACCGAAGGACAGAGACATTGCGATGGTGTTCCAGAACTATGCTCTTTATCCTCATATGTCCGTATTTGAAAATATGGCATTCGGTCTTAAGCTCCGCAAGACTCCCAAAGAAGAGATTAAGCGCAGAGTTGAAGAGGCTGCTCGCGTACTCGACATCGCTCACCTTCTCGACAGAAAGCCGAAGGCTCTCTCCGGCGGTCAGAAGCAGCGTGTTGCGCTCGGCCGTGCAATCGTTCGTTATCCTAAGGTATTCCTTCTTGACGAGCCTCTCTCTAACCTCGATGCTAAGCTTCGTGCACAGATGAGAACCGAGCTTACCAAGATCCATAAGAGAGTTGGTACAACCTTTATCTACGTTACTCACGACCAGGTAGAGGCTATGACCATGGCATCCCGTATCGTTGTTATGAAGGACGGTCTTATCCAGCAGGTTGACACTCCTCAGAACCTTTACGATATGCCTTGCAACATATTCGTTGCAGGCTTCATCGGCACTCCTCAGATGAACTTCTTGAACGGTACTCTTGAGCAGAGCGGTGAAGATGTTTACTTTGTATTTGAGGGCAACAAAATAAAGCTTCCCGCAGAGAAAGCAACCAGCCCCAAGATCAAGGAATACATTGGTCAGGAGGTTATCGCAGGTCTTCGTCCTGAGTGTCTCCACGATGAGCCTATGTATCTCTCCAGCCTTGCTGACAGCGTAATTGAGGCAGATGTTGAAGTTACCGAGCTTATGGGCGCTGAGATTTATCTCTACCTCCTTGTTGGCGAGCAGAAGATGATCGCAAGAGTATCTTCCCGCAGTCAGGCAAGAGCAGGCGATAAGATCAAGATCGCACTTGAGGCATCCAGAATTCATCTCTTTGATAAGGATACCGAGCGCGCAATTATTCACTAATCGTTGTTTTCAGCCGTCCGGTTTTCGGGCGGCTGAATTTTTATTTATTATGAAAAAACTTAAACCTATCAATATTGCATCGCTTATGATGCTTACGTGGCTTGCATTTTATATTCTTGCCGCATTTTTCGCCACAGGCTGGGCGGATTTTCTTGCTATAATAGGGTGCACAGTCCCGATGCTTGTGTTTGGCGGGTCTGTTCGCGGCGAAACATTCGGCACAAGGGATTTTAATACTGTAATATATAAAAAAAGTGAGTATGTACTCTTCTTTATTTTCACAATAAGCGGATGTGCGCTGATTTCGGCACTTACATATTTTATTACCTCTTTCGGGTATATAGAAGCCGAGCCTGCCACTCGCGGCGATTTTCCTTATCTGCTTGTATTCGGATGTTTCCTTCCTGCATTTTTTGAGGAATGGCTTGTCCGTGGCGGAGTGCTTGGCGCACTTGCGCCCTGCGGCAAGGGAAGTGTACTTGTGTGCGCTATCTTCTTTATGCTTATGCACGCAGATCCAAAGAAGTATCTGTATGCGCTTTTTGCAGGGCTGCTTATAAGTGCGCTCGTATATCTTACCGAGTGCATTTATTTTGGTATGCTGCTGCATTTTCTCAATAATTTTACCTCACTGCTGCTGTCATTTCTGCCACGTGGTGCTGGCGAATATATCGCACTCGCGGTAATTGCTGCTGCTTTTGTTATAAGTCTTGCTTTGCTTATTCGCGGCAGACTTTTTTCTGATACGCGAGAGCTTCTTATTGCGGCGAAAAATGAAGATTCCAAGGAGTATGTTACACCGCTGTTTAACGTTTTTGTGGTACTGTCAATATGCGTTATGGCGTTTAGATTTATATGAACGACGATTTGTATTATATGGC
>JAZSKM010000044.1:0-19540 GCA_045534835.1 Eubacteriales bacterium
TGTGACAAAGTTTGCACACTGCTGTAATCCGATCACAGACGACCATATTATCGACTTTATCACCCGTGGCTACGGTGTGTCTATTCATAAAATAGACTGTCCCAATGTTCTTCGCGGGCAGGCGGACGAGGAAAGCCGCGAGCGCTTTGTCCGCGCGCATTGGGATACCGATGCTACCGAGGAGCAGGGCGGCGGCCTTTACGAGGCACTTATTATAATCTACGCCGAAAATTCAATTTCGCTGCTTGCGGATATAACCGGCTCGCTTGCGGATATGAAGGTTTCGCTCCTGCAGATAAACACGCAAAAGCGCGGCGAGGACAGTATTCTTATAAATCTCACTGTCGGCTGTAAGAACGTCAGCCACTATAACTCTATCGTTTCAAGGCTTAAGAGGGTAGAGAGCGTTATTTCGGTAACACGAGGTATAGGAAAATGATAGCAGTAGTACAAAGAGCCGCGTCTGCTTCGGTTATAGCCGACGGAGTACAGGCAGGCAAATGCGGCAAGGGACTTTTCGTTTTGCTTGGCGTAGTTCAGGACGATGACGAAAAGGATGCCGAGATTTTGGCTGCTAAGGTGTCAAAGCTTCGCATTTTCACAGATGAAAACGACAAGATGAACCTGTCCGTCAAGGATATTTCGGGCAGTGTGCTTGTCGTGTCCAATTTTACGCTCGGCGCGGATATTGCAAAGGGGAACCGCCCGTCATTCACTCCTGCGGCGGCACCCGACGTAGCAAATCCGCTGTATGAGTTTTTCTGCAAGAAGCTTACAGAAGAGGGAGTGCCCGTAGAAAAGGGAGTTTTCGGCGCGGATATGCAGATATCGCTCAAGGCCGACGGCCCTGTCACCATCCTGATGGATTCAAAAATCTGGAAAAAATAAGAAAGAAAATAATGTTTGTACGATTGTAACGCCGCTTTGCGGCTATCCCTCACCACCCGCCATAGGACCGAGCCTCCCCCGGGGGAAGCCTTATTTGCCTTCCCCCTTGGGGGAAGGGGGACCGTTTACGGTGGATGAGGGGCAGGCAAACGTTATTTACAAATGTTATGATTTTAAACATAAAAGGAAATTTAAACAGGTACTACGCGCAGACATTGTGTCTTATATATTTCCCCGGTGCAAAGTTCGCCGAGGATGAACGTCCGCGCCCCGACGTACCGCAGGTGGATTTTGTCGTTGTCGATAAAGAGGACGGCATTTATTCGCACGCTACTATACGGCTTGGAGAGCGCGAAAGCGCAGCTGAGTGCTTTGTACCTTTTTCCGAGATATTCCCCAAGGACCGTGTGCGTAAGATGGCATCAGGACACGCTATGACTCTTGCGGCTAAGGATTTCTTTGGTTTTATCTCTCCGTGGGGACTTCTCACGGGAGTGCGCCCTGCAAAGGTTGCGGCACAGTATCTTGAGGGCGGCTTTGGCGTTATGAAAACGCGCAAGCTGCTTGCCACAGAGTATTTTCTCAATCCGAAAAAGGCGTTTCTTGCCACCGCGGTTGCCCAGAATGAACTGAAGCTTACAAAGGATATGCGCGCTGACGACTGCAGCGTGTATATTTCCATACCATTTTGCCCTACGCGCTGTGCATACTGCTCGTTTGTTTCGGCATCGCAGAAGATGCTGTCAATGCTTGACGACTATCTTGTGCTGCTATATAAAGACATAAAAAATGTTTTTGCGACTATAAAAAAGCTTGGAAAGCGGGTTGCCACCGTATATATTGGCGGCGGCACGCCGACTACGCTTAATGCGCGCCAGCTTCGCAAGCTGCTTTCGGTAATTGCCTCCTGCACCGACGTGTCTGCACTTGACGAGTTCACACTTGAAGCGGGCAGACCTGATACGATAAGCGCGGACAAGCTCCGCATTGCCGCCGAATACGGCGTTACGCGCGTGAGCGTAAATCCGCAGACACTTGCTGACGATGTTCTCGAGGGCATCGGCCGCCGTCACAGTGCAAAGGACTTTTTTAAGGCATTTGACATTGCAAAAAATTCGGGCATACGCGACATAAACACCGACCTTATTGTAGGTCTGCCCGGCGACAATTTTAAAAAGTTTTCTGCCTCACTCGAACAGATAATCGCACTTGAGCCGTCAAATATCACCGTACATACCTTCTGCTTCAAGCGTGCGGCGGCGCTTTCCCGTCCTGACGGAGAGCCGTTTACGCCCGATGTTCCTATGAGTGCAAAGTGTATACAGTATTCGCAGCTAATGCTCGGCAATGCCGATTACAAGCCGTACTATATGTACCGCCAGAAGAACGCTGTCGGCAATCTTGAAAATGTAGGCTATGCAAAGCCTACGCACGAGTGTATGTACAATATATATATGATGGAGGAGCTTCACACGATTTTCGGTGCGGGAGCGGGTGCTGTTACAAAGCTCGTTGAGCTTACGGGCGGTATAGGCAAAGAACGCCGTATCAAACGCATATTTGCACCCAAATATCCATACGAATATATAAGGGATATTGATACTATTATTTCGGGCAATCCCGATGAGGGTATTCAGTCATACCGAGAAAAAGTATTTGATTTTTTTGCGAAGGAGCAAAATGAAAACAGCTAAAATTCATTTTTCCTCGGAAGAGGAGATAAAGAGATATGTTGATGGGTGCGAGGCGACATATCTTTCCGACGTTGCCAAGGCGTGTGAAGCAGCGCTTGGCAGCGGCAGCAGTATAATAACCCTTGCGGGCCCGTCCTGTTCAGGGAAAACGACTACCTCGGCTATACTCGACCGCGAGTTTCTTAAGATAGGCAAAACGCTGCACGCGGTGTCGATAGACGACTTTTATATAGACCGCGATGTGCTTGATGCGCGCTGTCGCCGCCTTGGAATACCGCTTGACTATGATTCGCCGAGCACCATAGACTTCGACCTTTTCGGCAGGGTTATAGAGCAGATAGAGAAAAGGGGTAAGGTTACTATTCCGCGTTTCGACTTTAAAATAGGGCGAAGATGCGGATATTATGATATTGACTGCACTGACGGAGATGTCTTTTTGTTTGAGGGAATACAGGCGGTATATTCCGAGTTTACCTCGCATCTTGACACCCACCCGTACACCTCGCTGTTTATTTCTGTCGGAGACAAGATTTCGTACGGGGATACGGTTTTCGGACAGCGGACACTCAGGTTTTTCCGCCGCCTTGTGCGTGACTTCCGTACGCGGAACACCTCGGCAAAGAGAACCTTTTCACTCTGGGAGGGCGTTTGCAATAATGAGGATGTGCATATTTTCCCGAACCTTACTGAGCAGCATATATATATAGACTCGTCTATGCCGTACGAGGTCAGCGTGATAAAGCCTTTTGTTATGCCGCTACTGCTCGGCATCGAAGAAAGCAGCCCGTATTTTGAAACTGCAAAAGGGCTTTTGGACAGACTTGAAAACATTCCGGTAATTGATGAAAAATATGTACCGAGCGGTTCTGTTTTCAGAGAATTTATAGGATAAGAGGGGATTTTCATTTTGAGTGAAAAGCAGCAGAGCGGTGAGCGAAAGAGTACAAAGCTGTTTGTAAACGGCGTGCTTATACTCACCATTTCAAACATTTTAGTCAAGCTTATCGGGCTTGTATTCAAAATTCCGCTTCACGACATTCTCGGAGATACGGGAATGGGATATTTTAACGCGGCGTATACGATATATACCGCGTTCTTTATGATTTCCACCGCGGGACTTCCCGTTGCTATTTCCTATATGGTGTCCCGCTCGCGCGCCGCAGGCAACTTTGCGCAGGTTAAAAAGATTATGAGGATAGCCTTTGTGCTGTTCTTTATCATCGGTTCAGTCGGCATGCTTGCGATGCTCTTTGGCGCAGACTTTTTTGCGACAACGCTCACCGAGTTCCCCGATTCAAAGCTGTGTATTATGGCGATAGCGCCCACGCTGTTTTTTGTGTGCCTTACCTCCGCCTTCCGCGGCTATTTTCAGGGGCACCAGATTATGTGGCCTACCGCGGTTTCTCAGCTTCTTGAGTCGCTCGGCAAGCTCTTTATAGGTATCCTGCTTGCAAACTGGTCTATATCAAAAGGGCATAGCCTGCCCGAAACCGCGGCTTGGACTATCTTCGGCCTTACTGTCGGCGTTTTCTGCGGTATGGCGTTTATCTGGGTGACAAGGCTTGTGTATAACACCGCCTCTGTCAATGCGGAGTATGAGCTGCAGGGTAGCTACACAATGAAGAGTGAGAGAACACGCACGCTCCTTAAAGAGCTTGTGGTTATGGCGGTTCCCGTCACGCTTTCCTCCTCGGTAATGTCGCTTGCAAACCTTATTGACCTTACCGTTATTGCACGCAGACTTCAGGACATCGGGTTTACGGCAGACGGCGCCTCCTCTCTTTACGGCAACTATACAACTCTTGCCGTACCTATGTTCAATCTTATCCCCGTGCTTGTTTATCCTATCGGATATTCGCTTGTACCTATGATAAGCGCGCTTCTCGTTAAAAATGAGAAAGTAAATGCAACGCGCGTGATGACCTCCTCTCTTAAGACAGCGACAATACTTTCAATGCCCTGTGCGGTGGGTATGGCGGTGCTTGCAGAGCCGATACTTACGCTTATTTACGGCGGCGGCAGCCTGCTTGAAAAGTATACCGCCGAGGGAAATGCTCTCCTTGGCGATGCCGAGTTTATGAAGTATATTTTGCCTGATACCACGAGTGCTTCTCTTGCGGCGCCGCTGCTCACGATACTTGCGATTTCGTCATTCCTTGTGAGTATGCTCGCGATAACAAACTCGGTGCTTCAGGCACATAAAAAGCCGTATTTGCCGCTTATCTCGATGCTTGTCGGCGCGGCTGTCAAAATTGCCGCAAGCTATCTGCTTATCGGCAATCCCGATATAGGCATATACGGTGCGCCCATTTCTACCGATATCTGTTACGTTGTTGTTGTGCTGATGAACTTCTTCTTCTGTGCAAAATATGCGGATTTTGCCCCCGCCGTAAGCAAGGTTTTTGTAAAGCCGCTTGTTGCCTCCGCTCTTTGCGGACTAAGTGCAGTAGGCGTGTATGCGCTTTTTGACAGACTTGTATCGTCGCATTTTGTCACCACTGTATTTGCCATTGCGGCTGCTGCTGCAGTCTACTTTGTTGCGATACTTCTTTTCGGCGCACTTGAAAAAGAGGACTTTGACTTTATTCCAAAGGGCAAAGCGATATATCGCTTGCTTAGCAGAATAAAGCTTGTAAAATAATAAGGAAAGAAAATGAAAGAAATTAAAAAAGAGCTTCTCTCAAAGGACAGATATGATTTTGAGGATTTGCAGAGTGTGATGCGCGTGCTTCGCGCGCCCGGCGGATGTCCTTGGGATATGGAGCAGGACCATAAAAGCATAAGAGAAAATCTGATTGAAGAAACCTATGAGGTCATTGAGGCTATTGACACTGACAACAAGGAGCTTATGCGCGAGGAGCTTGGCGACGTGCTTATGCAGGTGGTCTTCCACACAGAGATTGAAGAGGAAAATGGCGGTTTCACTATGGAAGATGTTACCACAGAGGTCTGCAAAAAGCTGATATACCGCCATCCGCATGTTTTCTCGGATACAAGAGCGGATACGTCCGATGAGGTGCTTGTAAACTGGGAAAAGCTTAAGAATACGGAAAAGCACCGCGAAACCGTGACCGACAGTCTTCGCAGCGTGCCAAAGCAGTATCCCGCACTGCTTCGCGCGCAAAAGGTTGGTAAAAAGGCGGCTAAGGTAGGCTTTGACTTTGCAAACGCCGAGGACGCGGCAAAGAAGATAGGCGAGGAAACAAACGAGCTGCTCAGCGCAACCGACGAAACCCGTATGGAGGAGCTTGGCGACCTGCTTTTTGCGGTTGTCAACACAGCTCGCCAGTACGGAATTTCAGCCGAGGAGGCGCTTGCAAGAGCGACAGACAAGTTTATTTCCCGTTTCGCCGAGGTCGAGGACGGGGTTATAGCAGACGGAAAAAATATGTCTGAACTTTCCCTTAGTGAGCTTGACAGCTACTGGGATAGGGCAAAAATAAAGAAAAATAGTAAAAATAACTAAAAAAAGAGCCATTTTTTACCTAAAATTTGAAAAAAATACTTGAAAAGTGCTTTCGTAAGTGGTAAACTTATATTAGTAGGAAATCCTCCTGCCGACATTACATTATTTCTATGTATGAAAGGAAACAGGACCAATGAACAAGACAGAACTTATTGAAGCTATCGTAAAGGAAACCGGACTTAAGAAGAAGGACGCTGAGGCTGCTCTCGCTGCTACTATCAACGCAATCGAGACCGCACTTGCAAAGGGCGACAAGGTTCAGCTTGTAGGCTTCGGTACTTTTGAGACCAAGAAGCGCGCAGCTCGTGAGGGCAGAAACCCCAAGACCGGCGCTACCATTAAGATCAAGGCTTCTAAGTACCCTGCATTCTCCGCAGGCAAGGCTTTCAAGGAAAAGGTAAACAAGAAGTAATCTTGCTTATAAAAACGGCTCACCGAAAGGCGAGCCGTTTTGATTTTATATATAGAAGGGTTTATTATGCGTATAGATAAGTTTTTGAAGGTTTCGCGTATCATTAAGCGCAGAACCGTTGCAAACGATGCCTGTGATGCGGCACATATCAGCGTGAACGGCAGAGTAGTAAAGGCATCCTACGATGTTAAAATAGGAGATGTTATAGAAGTAACCTTCGGTGAAAGAACCTTAAAGGTGCGCGTTACCGATGTAAAGGAAAGCACCAAAAAGGCGGATGCCGCCGAAATGTACGAGGTTATTTAGAATAGGCAGTTATGTTTCTCCCTTGTTTCTCATAATCTTTAACGAGGTGAGAATATGAGTACAGAGATACACATAAAGGAACGCGAGTCGCTTGCAATGACGGGGGTAAATGAAGTTCTCAGCTTTGATAGCGACTTCATATGCGTTATGACCGAGCAGGGCAAGGTAGAGATTGAGGGTGACGGACTGAAAATTCTCGGAATGTCGTCAGACACGGGAAATCTCAGCGTTATCGGCAGGATTGACGGAGTGTTTTACTCGGCAAAGCCCAAGGAGAAAAAGGGCTTTTTTTCGCGCGGAGCAAAATAAATGGAAGTTTCGATGAACACGTTGGCGCTTTCTGCGCTTTTGTCTGTGTTGGTTGGCTTTTTGCTTGGCCCCATTTATGATGTCATCCGCTTTATGCGTGTGCTTTTCGGCATCAGCGTGGCAAGTCCGTTTAAAAAGAAGGGCGTTCGTCCTTATCTTTCGTGGCTTTTTGTGGCACTTGGCGACCTTTTGTTTATGCTTGTCGCGGCTGCGTGCATGAGCATTTTCTTCTTTCTGACAGGCGACGGCAGAATGCGCGGATACGCGCTTTGTGGCGCGTTTTTAGGATTTGAGCTTTATTATCACACGGTAGGCAGGCTGTTTATCGGCATTGTAGATTTCCTTGCCAAAAAGGTACGAGCCTTGTATCGCTTTGTCTTTACAAGATTGCGCGCGGGCTTGGTAAAAATTGGCGGATGTTTTTTGAGAACGCCTATTGTATGTCGGGCGCGCTCTTGGTATAATGATTATACAAAAAAGAGAAAAGATGCCGCTATAAAGAAAAAGCGGCAGAGAAAAATGGCAAGAAACGGCATAAGAAACGGATTTTAAAAAAGGAGGTGTGTGCTATGTCAACAAATAAAAAACATATTTCGCTGTCATTGCGCATTGCCTTTATTATTGTGCTTGTCGTCGGATTCTTGCTTACAGGAGCGCTCTGGATGCGCTATAACGAGATGGCACAGCAGACAGAGGAGCTTTCCGAGGAGCTAAGAGCGCTCGAAGAGGAAAACGAGCGGCTTAAAGAAGAAATTTTGGCCCCGTGGAATGAGGAGTACATAAAGCGAGTGGCTCGTCGCGAGCTTGGATATTGCCTGCCCGGAGAGATAATATATTTCAGCAATTTTGAGGACTAAAAGGGTAAATGGAAGTTTTAAAGTACGGTGAAAAGAATATCCGCATAGTCAGGGCGGCAGAAATAAGTGAGGCTGTAAGCGAGCTTTTCATAAGGGCGAACTATACGCTTACTGATGATGTTACAGGCTGTATTGCCTCTGCCGTCGGCAAGGAGCGAAATCCACTTGCAAAGCAGGTGCTTTCAAGACTGTGCGATAATATCGCGGCTGCAAAGGAAATCGACGTGCCGATATGTCAGGATACCGGTATGGCTGTTGTTTTTGCATATGTGGGCGACTCGGTTTTCGTTGACGGCAACCTGTGCGATGCGATAAATGAGGGTGTGCGCCGTGCATATGTGGACGGTGCGCTCCGCCTTTCTGTCGTGCGCGATCCGCTTTATGACCGTACCAATACAAACGATAATACTCCTGCTGTTATACATATACGTTGTGTAAAGGGGGACAAGATACGTCTTGTGGCACTGCCTAAGGGATTTGGCAGCGAAAATATGAGTGCTATAAAGATGTTCACCCCGTCTGCTACCGAGGACGACATTGTAAAATTTGTAGTTGATACCGTTACCGCGGCAGGCGCTAACCCCTGTCCGCCTATCTCGGTCGGAGTTGGCATCGGCGGCGACTTTGAGCAGTGTGCCTCTCTTGCCAAGGAGTGCTTTTGCCGCCCGCTTGACGATACTCATCCGGACGAAAGATACGCGGCACTTGAAAAAAGGCTGCTTTGTGAGATAAATCTCACTGACATTGGTCCACAGGGCTTTTCGGGAGATACCACCGCCCTCGCTGTAAAGGTCAGCGCGGCGCCGACACATATCGCAGGACTGCCGGTCGCCGTAAATATCAACTGCCACGTTATTCGCCATGCAGAAACGACTTTATAAAAAGGAGAAGAAAAACAGCGGCGCGCCGCTTGTAATTGTTTCGGTGCTTGCTGTAGCGGCAGTCGCGCTTATTGTGGCATTGCTTGCCCGCATGGGCAGAGGCGAGCCGCCTACGGTGACTACCGAAGAGCCGACTGACACGCTTTTTGCGCCCGTGACCATTTTCACATTGCCGCCCGAAACTGAGCCGCCTGTAACTACCACGGCAAGCGAAACGAGTGTGAGCGAGACCGAGGTTTTTGCAACGGCTTTCGACACTACAGTTGACTCTACTGCCACTGAGATAACAACATTCACCTCGGTCAGCGAGGAAGATGGCGTACGACGCATAGAAAATTTTATTTTCTATGAAACGGACACGCCCGAATACCGTCTTGCAAGACTTCTTTACTGCGAGATACCGCCCGTTGTAAAAACTGCCGAGGTTACCGAAACGGCGTTTACAGATGAGAGTAGCGAGCCTACCGAAACCACCGTAGAAACCACGGCTGAAACCACAGTAGAAACATATACATACGAGGTAGAGGGCGTTGCCGCACTCTATTACAGGGACCTTTCAGACGGTGAAACTCTTGTGTTTGCACCCGATAAGAAGATTTTTGCCGCGTCAATGATAAAGGCGGTGTATGTCTTTGCACTGTTGCAGATTGCGGAGCGTGAGGAAATCGACCTTGGCGAGAAATTTGTTTACACCGTGGATATGTTCGTCGAGGGTTCAGGCGACTTTAAAAATGTGAAGAGCGGTACAGTATTTACCGCAGAGGAGCTTATCTCGCGTACTATCCGCCGCAGTGACAATACCGCGTTTTCTATGCTGCAAAAACGCTACGGAACAGCCTTTTTCGCCGGCATAATTGATGAGTTTTCTCTGCCGCATACCCGCTTTGGCAATTGGTGGCGCGCAACCGCCTCGGATTACGGTGAATTTTTTACGGTGCTTGCTGAGTACATCACGGGTGAAAACAGGTACGGTGCGTGGCTTTGTGAAAACATGTGCGAGTCACTGCAGAGTGTTATGCTGCAGAATGCGCTACGCCCCGAAAAGGTTGCACACAAGTACGGATGGGACGAGGATTCATACTGCGACGGCGCAGTTGTGCTTAGTGAATACCCATATGTGCTTGTATTTATGTCAAACCTTGACGAGGGACATACCAAGGCGGCAAATACCAAGTTTATATATGAGGTTGGCGGTCTTGTAAAGCGGCTTCACGATGAAAAGCACGCTTTAGGGGAAACTACCGCTGTAAGTGAAGTTCAATGATCAAACTTTACCGCTATGATATATCAGGCCTTGCAGAGAGGGAGTATGAACTTGCCTTTAGCAGTATGCCCGATAACATAAAAGAGAGAATCCTGCGTAAGAAAAATGCGACAGAGCGCACGCTTTCGCTTGTCGGCTACACGCTTGCTCTTGGCGCGGCAAGAGAAATTCTTGGCGAGAGCTCGCCGAAAATCGAGTTTATGGAAAACGGCAAGCCGTATTTTGAGAACATACCGTTAAAATTCAGCATAAGCCATAGTTACAGCCGTGTTATTGTTGCGGTGTCAGAGCGCGATATAGGTGCGGATATCGAAAGACGGCGGGAAGTGAACGGGGGTATTGCAGGGAGGTTTTTTACTGCTCGCGAGCGACAGAGAGACTTCTTTGAGATATGGACAAAAAAAGAAGCCTACGGAAAGTGCAAGGGCGGTATGACTGCGGCATTTAACAGAGATGTCTGCGACCTTGACTTTTACACAGAAGATGACGGCGAATATGTAATCGCCGTGTATGAAGAATAAAAAAGGTTCTTTCTCCCGAAAGAACCTTTTTTACGGCTATGCCTTGGTAAAACCGTGGGCAAAACCGCTTGGATCGGCAGAGCATACGTCACCGCCGATTATTTTGTTTTTATAAACAAGCAGGCTTGCGTAAACATCCCCGTCATATCCTGGGTAATTTGTCACCTTGTAGGTATAGCGCATAACCTTTTTGCCCTTGTATCTGCCAAGGTCAAGTCCCTCTGCCTTTTGAAGCTCGTTGTACGCGGCGAACACCTTGTCAAACTCCTTGGGAATCGTGACCTCAGCAGTTTCTACAGGCGTTTTGTCCACCGTGTAGCCGAACTGGGACAGAAAGTTTATTCTGTCGTCATCGGTCTTGATTTTGTCAAACCGTATTTCTCTTGTTTCTCCTGCATCCATAGCCGCCGTTTCTGACGGGCCGTAGGAGGGAATAAGAATGATAAGAGCAACTGTTGCAACCAGTGCGAGCGCCGCTATTGATATAAGTCTGACGGTACTCATTTTTATAGAACGGACAAACATAAAAATCCCCCTTTGCCGTATTTACTAAAGAATATGGCAGGGGGATTTGATTTATTCTCAATTTGAATACTTTTCCGCCTCGGCTACTGCAAGGCGGTCGCAGCGCTCGTTATACTTGTGTCCGTCGTGTCCCTTTATCCAGACAAACTCAACCTTGTGGATGCTTAAAAGCTCAAGCAACCTTTCCCACAGGTCAATGTTGAGAGCCGCCTTTCCGTCACTCTTCTTCCAGCCCTTCTGCTTCCAGGAATATACCCATCCCTTTGTAACCGCATCTACAAGATACTTTGAGTCGGACGTGAGAGTGACCTCGCACGGTTCCTTAAGCGCGGCAAGCGCGGTTATAGCTGCGAGCAGCTCCATACGGTTGTTGGTGGTGGTGGCTTCGCCGCCTGAAAATTCCTTTTCTCTTGTACCGTATACAAGCACCGCTCCGTATCCGCCCGGACCGGGATTACCCTTGCAGGCACCGTCGGTGTAAATATCAATTTTTTTCATCCCGTTCCCTCGCTTTCGCTTTATTTTACCATTTTGCCGTGCGAAAATCAATAAAAATATGTCGAAATTTGCTTTCAAATATGCTACAATGAAAGAGCACATATTGTTTGCAGTAAAGGCATATATTGAAATAGGACAAACTGTAAAAGGCGGATAAAGGATGAGCGATAAAAAAGCAAAAATTTTAATATATCTTGCGGCGGCATTGATACTTCTTTCGCCGATACTTCCGCTATGCCTTGCGTTTGGCGGAGGAGAGCCGCTTTCCCTTATAATGCCGCCTGCGGCAGAGGGAGAGGAGTCTGTGCTTGCGCAGTTTAGCCCGACTGCTGAGATGCGCGGACTCTGGATAGCAACGGTCAACAATATCAATTTCCCCTCAAAGCAGGGGCTTTCAAAAAAGGCGCTCGAAAAAGAGCTTTCGGACATAGTTGATTTTGCGGACAAAAACGGATTTAACGCGATTATGTTTCAGGTGCGCCCTGCGGCGGATGCGCTTTATAAGTCCGAGATTTTTCCGCAGTCGCGCTATGTTTCGGGAACGCTCGGAAAGGCGGCTGACGGTGGCTTTGACTGCCTTGGCTATCTTCTTGAAAAGGCGCACGCGCGCGCAGTTGCGGTATATGCGTGGGTAAATCCGCTTCGTGTTACAAGCGGTAGTGCAAAATATCCGCAGACGGATATTTCGGCACTGCCAAAGGACAGTCCTGCCGCGAAAAACCCTGAGTGGGTGAGGGCATATGCCGACGGAAAACTGTATTTTGATGCGGGAATACCCGAGGTGCGCGAGCTTGTGAGTGACGGTGTGCGCGAAATCTGCGAAAACTACGATGTAGACGGTATAATTTTTGACGATTACTTTTATCCGTATCCTACTGATGGCGAGGAGTTTGACGATAGCGCAACCTTTGAAAAATACGGCACGGAGTATGAAAATATCGGCGACTTTCGCCGCGACAGCGTGAATAAGCTCGTTGAACTCTGCTTTAACGCGGTGAAAGAAACCGAAGAGGACATAATGTTCGGCGTTTCGCCGTTTGGTATCTGGAAGAATGCAAGCGGGGATAACGGCGGCAGTGCAACAAGCGGTCTTTCTGCGTATGACAGCATATACTGCGATGCGCTTGCGTGGGCAAGTGGCGGCTATGTTGACTATATTGCGCCCCAGATATACTGGTCGTTTGACACATCGGCTGCGCCGTATCAGACACTTGCCGATTGGTGGAGCCGCGCACTTGACGGCACGGGCGTAGCTCTCTATATCAACCACGGTGCTTACCGATACGAAGAGGGCGGTATGACTGATGGCGAGCTTACAAGGCAGGTCGAGTACGCAAGGGAGCTTTATTCATACCGTGGCAGTATGTACTACGGATATGCCGCGCTGAAGAATAATGCAGGCTGCTGCCTTGACGAAACGGCGGCACTGTTTGAATACGAGGTCGGCTACTATGACTATGTTGACGATGGAACCTCGCTTACTGTTGACAGCTACTCAAGCGGAGATGTGGTATATTCCGACAAGGCGCTTATATGCGGAAAAAGCAATGCCGCATACCCGATAAGCGTAAACGGAATAACGCCGCTTCGCGATAAGAAAGGAAACTATTCGATTACCCTGTCGCTTATGGTGGGAGAAAATCTTATCATAGTGGCAAATGGCGAGGAAAAGTGCGAAATACTGCTCAGTAGGAAATAAAATGGAAGAAACAAAAATTTATCCCGATTATTATAGGGAATTTAAATGTATCGGCAGCGAGTGCAGGCATAATTGCTGCATCGGTTGGGAGATAGATATTGACAGCGAGAGCGCCGTGTATTATAAGACTGTCGACGGCAAAATGGGCGAGCGGCTGAAGCGTGCAGTTTCAAAGGGCGAAGAACCGCATTTCATCCTCGGCGAGAAGGAGCGATGCCCGTTTTTGAACGAACAAAATCTCTGCGATATAATAACAGAACTCGGAGAAGAGCGACTGTGCTCGATATGCAGAGAGCATCCGCGTTTTCACAACGAGTTGCCCGACAGAGTAGAGAGCGGAGTGGGCCTTGCCTGCGAAGCGGCAGCGCGAATTATCCTCGGGAAAAGCACGTTTTTTTGCCTTGAGCCTCGGCGCGAAAGCGAGGACGAGATAATCATCCTCAGGGATAAGGTTCTCGTGGCTCTGCAAAACAGAGAAAAGAGCATAGAAGAACGTGTATGCGATATGCTTTCTCTTTCAGGGGCGGCTTTGCCCGATAAAAGCTACCGTGAGTGGGCGGAGATTTTTCTTTCACTTGAAAGACTTGATGAAAGCTTTACAGAGCGGCTCCTTAAGCTTCGCCTCGTAGGCGACAGTACAGACTTTTGCCGTTTTGCAGAGTATATGAAAGAAAACGAGTCCGAGTATGAACAGCTTTTATGTTATTTCATATACCGCCATTTTGCAAACGCGCCCGATTTGTACGAAGCGGCGGCTCGCGCGGCGTTTGCGGCGCTCTGCCGGAAAATAATCTTTGCACTCGGTGCGATTAATTTTGAGGAAAAGGGCAGCCTTGATTTTGACGAGAGGGTTGATATATGCCGTTTGTTTTCTTCTGAGATAGAGTATTCTGACGAAAATCTGCACTATCTTTTTGATATGCTAAATCCCGACTTTTAGTCGGGATTTTTGTTGCGTATTGAAAATAAATATGGTATAATTATCATTGAAAAAGAAAGGGGGAGGTTTTTTTGAAAGCAAAGAAAAAACTGCGCTGGATGTCACTTGACAACGCGGCAAAGATTTTTCCCGCAGCGAGAAGGCGCAACTGGAGCAATGTGTTCAGGCTTTCCGCTACTCTTTATCAAGATGTTGATCGCGAAGTGCTTAAAAGAGCGCTTGACGTTACGATAAACCGTTTTCCTTCGATAGCCGTCCGCATTAAGACAGGCTTCTTCTGGTATCTTCTTGAGGAAATACCGTTTGCACCCGGGATAATAGATGAAAAGCCCTATCCCCTCTCACGAATGGTATTTGACGACATCAGGAAGTGTGCTTTCCGTGTAATCGTGTATAAAAAGCGTATCGCGGTAGAGTTCTTTCACGCACTGACCGACGGAAACGGCGGACTCGTATTTCTTAAAACGCTTGTAGCCGAGTATATTTATCAGAAATACGGTGTCACGGTGCCTTGCGGTGACGGAATTTTAGACCGCAGAGAAGCACCGAGGGAAGAGGAGCTTGAAGACAGCTTTCTTAAAAACGCGGGTGCTGTTGCTGCTTCGCGCAAGGATACTGATGCTTTTCGCATCAAGGGCAAGCGCGAGGTAGACGGTTTTAAAACTAATACCACCTTTATTTTTGATGCCGATAAAGTAGTAGAAAAAGCCAAGGAAAAGGGGATTACCGTTACCGCCTATATGACAGCGGCGATGATAGTCGCAGTGATAAGGGTGCAGGAGCAAAAGATAAAGAAGAGAAAAAAGCGGCTGCCCGTAAAGGTGCTGCTGCCGGTCAACCTCAGAAAAATGTTCGGCTCAAAAACGCTTCGCAACTTTGTGCTGTATGCAACCCCCGGCGTTGACCCGCGGCTTGGCGATTATACCTTTGATGAGATATGCGATATAGTGCATCACCAGATGCAGCTTATGATAACCGAGAAGAATATGGCGGCTATGATGGCTACAAACGTCAATGACGAAAAGCCGCTTTTCTTGCGTATGACACCTCTTTTTATCAAAAATATCGTTATGAAGCTGATTTTTGATGCGGTTGGCGAGAAAAAGAGCTGTTTTAGCTTTTCAAACCTCGGTGTTTGCCGTACACCTGAGGAGTTTTCGCGCTTTGTTGAGCGTATCGACTTTGTTATCGGAGTGCAGGCAAGCGCGCCGTATAACCTTTCTGCCATTACCTATAACGGCAAGCTTAACTTGAGCGTAATCCGCAATATCGAAAATCCTGTGCTTGAGTGTCAGCTTTACCGAGTTTTCCGCGAGCTTGAGCTTTACCCCGTGGCAGAAAGTAATATGAGGATAAAGGAGAAATAAATGTATTGTATCAGATGTGGAGTGGAGCTTACTAAAGGTGCCGCGGTATGTCCTGTATGCGGCACTAAGGTTTGCCATCCCGAATTTCCCGCCTCGGTGGAGGACGGTACATACCCCAAAACGGATTTTGAGTCTGAGGCATTTAATCTTAAAGGAATTTTGTTTGTAATCAGCGTAATTGCGCTGCTCGTTACTGTGCTGTCCGTAACGGTGGAGATTACAGTTGCACACACCTTTGATTGGTCGGGCTATGTCGTAGGCGGCGTAACGCTTGCATATCTGTTTTTTATACTTCCGCTGTGGTTTACAAATCCGAATCCCGTTGTATTTTTACCCGTTGACTTTGCGGCGGCAACGCTGTTTGCGCTGTATATAAATCTGCATACGGGCGGCGACTGGTTTTTGACATTTGCATTCCCTGCGGCAGGCGCGCTCGGCGCGATTTTCACCGCTGTAGTTGCGCTCTTTCGCTATGTACGCCGCGGAAAGCTGTATATTTTCGGTGGGCTTCTTATAGCGCTCGGCGCGTGGATACTTTTAATTGAATTTCTGATAACGGTTACCTTTGATGCGGTAAAGGTGTCACTCTGGTCGCTTTACCCCTGCATTACGCTTGCGGTAATAGGAATTATGCTTATAATTATCGCTATAGTCAAGCCGTTCAAGGAGTCGCTCGCGAAGATGTTTTATATTTAATGTCACACATTTTTCACTCTCTGCATATACTTGTAACAGACGGGCATATACGGGAGGTATAGTATGAAAAATTTTAAATGCACCGCAAGACTGCTTGGGCTTACCATTCTTGCATTCGGACTTGGGCTTCTGCTCTCGTTCTTTTTACCCGAGGGTTTTCTGGTGGTTATCGAGGCGATAGTGATTATCGGAATAGGGATACTGTACTTCTCCGAAAAATAGTATTTATGCCGCCGCTCTGCGGCAAAATGGAGATTGATATGAAAATTATCACGCTTAAGTCGCCGCGGTTTCTTCGCGGGATATTGAGAAAAGTTTTCAGAGCATAAGAGTGTTCGGGAGCGGCGGTATGCCGCTCCCGAAAAATTTAGGGTAAAATTTAAAAAACAGTTGACAAACCAAATTCCACGTGATAATATATATAGGTCAAGTGAATATGACTTGCAATGCGCTTGTAGCTCAGTGGATAGAGTGCCCGGCTACGAACCGGTAGGTCGCAGGTTCGAATCCTGCCAGGCGCGCCAGAAAAAAGCACTTCGTAAGAAGTGCTTTTTTCAGCTAAATTCGCCTGACGGCGAGCTAAATTGAACAAGTTCAGCTAAATTGCCTACGGCAGCTAAATGTGCTTCGCACGCTTAAAGGTGAATTTAATTTAGCTGTTTCGTAAGAAACAATTTAGCTATTGCGAAGCAATAATTTAGCTTTGCAACTTGTTGCAAAATTCAGCTAAAAACAAAAATATCACTCCGTTGAAAATAGAATAACACTTGCCAAAAAATCCGAGGACGAAGTTCCTCGGATTTTTTCATAGCGCGGAAGCAGGATTCGAAGGGCGCGTGTAAGAAAGGCTGCCAGTGGCAAACGATTTGATGCTATGCCTCAATGATAGTATTATACATATTTTTCATAGTTTTGTATATGGATTTTTTTAACATATTAAGCTATAATTTATTATGAACACCAAAAAATGTCAGGAGGAAATCAATATGCAAAGTTTTGAGTTGTACAATCCGGTCAGGGTTGTTTTTGGAGTCGGTGAGAGCAAGAAGGTAGCCGAGCACGTAAAGACCCTTGGAAAAAAGGCTATGATAGTTTCTTATGAGGAGCATAGCTTCTTCAAGGATCTGCTTGATAATACTGAGGCGGCTTTGAAGGATGCCGGCATCGAGGTTGTTAAGTTCTATTATATTCAGGCAAATCCCCTGCTCAGCCACATCAGAAAGGCTGCGGAAATCTGCAAAAAAGAAGCAGTTGATTTTTGTATCGGAATCGGCGGCGGCAGCGTAATGGACTCTACCAAGGTAATTGCAGCAAGCGTGCTTTATGAGCATGACCCGTGGAAGATGTTTGTTGCCCGTCAGGACTGCAGTGTGGACATCCCGCCTGTGAAGACTATCCCCACAGTTATGATTCCTACATTGCCTGCAACCAGCAGCGAGATGAACTGCATTGCTGTTGCAACAAATGACGAAACAAAGGAAAAAACATACGTTTCTACACCCGTTATTTACCCGCATACTTCCATTATTGACCCTGCACTCACCTGCTCGCTGCCTAAGTTCCAGACTGCGATAGGCGCGGTTGATGCTATGTCGCACGTGCTTGAGGCATATTTGAGCGGCGACCAGAATTCGCCCTTACAGGACAGATTGCACGAGGGTATTCTTGTTACAATTATGTCGGAAGTACGTGAAATACTGAAGGATCCCTATAATGTAGAGCACCGTGCGAATATGCAGTGGGCGGCATCCTTGGCTTGGAACGGATATTTGCAGTCGGGCCTCAACGCAGCTACTCCTATGCACCAGATGGGACACGTATTGTCGGCTCTTTACAACACACCTCACGGTGTTACACTGGCAATATTTATAGATGCCTTCTCCAGATATACGTCAACCTTGAGCGAGGAGAGTGAAAAGCGCTTTGCACTTCTTGGAACCAAGGTGTTCGGTCTTAGCAGAGAGAATATGTCGGACAAGGAGCTGGCGGCAAAAGCAATCGAACTCTTTGTTGCGTTTATGGATGAGGTCGGCGTTCCTCACACTCTTTCTGCTGCAGGCATTCCCGAAGGTGACATTGAGAAAATCGCAGACGAAATCATAGCGCACGGCTGCGACGCAGAGGGTATGCTTCCTTCAATTCCTCCCGTGGGAAGAGACGGAATCATCAAGACTCTGAATATGGCGAAATAAGAGAAGCCGTAAATATGAAAAAAGCCGAACAATACAGCCACCGTTTTGTTTGCAGTGATAGCGCAAGCCGTAAAATAACCTGGATTGACGAAAGCGGCGATGTAATCAAGGAAATTACCGATACAGGCTTTTGCTTTGATATCTGGGCAATGCCTGACGGGAAATTTCTGTATAACCATTACGGCACATCCAACGGTGATGGCTTTACCGTTTTGAATGAAGACGGTTCGGTTTTCATGCAATATCAAACCAAGCACGAGATTTTTTGCTGTCAGCCTCTTGAAAACTCCAATATCCTTGTTGGCGAGTTAGGTCAGAAAAGACTTGTAGAGGTAAATCAAAAGGGGGAAATCGTTTTAGAAATTCCTGTCCCGTATGATGGCGCACGGCACGAATGTATGCGTATGGTACGAAAGGTAAATGATATTTACATAGTCGTTCAGCCCGGACTGAACAAAATTAGAAAAATATCAAAAACCGGTGAAATTATCAAAGAGTACGATATTCGTGCGGATGCTTTCGGTGTTGTATGTAAACCGGGCGGCAACTTGCTTTATACGTGTATGTCGGGGGCGTATGAAATAGACGAAAACGGCAATGAAGTTTGGAGCTTAGAGGACAAGGATGTACCCGAAATGAACATCAGATGGTTGCTGGGTGTCCAACTTTTAAAGAATGGCAATATGGTCTTTTCCAATTGGATGGGTCACGGACATAGAGACGAGGGCATTCATTTCTTTGAGGTGTCGTACGATAAGAACGTGGTCTGGACCTATGACGGCAGAGGTGTATTGGCAGAGCCTGCAACTCTGCAGATTCTGGACGAGGATTTGAGCGCCGTTTGCTTTTCGCCTTTAAGATAATCATTAAATACATATTTATCTGCTATGATAAAAAGAAACGACAATTTTATTTTGAAGAGTGCCGATTCCAGATAAAAAATTAAAGAAAAAAAAAAAGTAGCTTTGATCCGCAAAGCATATTTTCATCCCTCATAAACCAAAAAACCGAGGACTTTCCTCCTC